>CALRUV010000170.1:0-7804 GCA_943371455.1 Chitinophaga pinensis
TGATACCGCCACCTGCCGGGTTGCTAATACCACTAACAGTTGCCCTTGTCCAGCTAAATGCTGTACCTATGGTATTACTGGCAGGAATATAATTGAACACCGTGTTACTGCAAACAGCAGTTGGTGATAAGCTACTGCTTAAAATAGGTATAGGGTTTACTGTTACTACCAAATTAAATGATGTTCCCGTACAACCATTTGCATCAGGTGTTACTGCATAGGTTGCTGTTGCATTATTGGTACTACTGTTACTTAGTGTTTCACTAATAAAATTCTGACTGGTAGCTTGTGCAGTTCCTCCAATGATGGAGCCCAAAGGATTTTTTACCGGAGCTGCCCATATATATTGTGTGTTAATCGGAACATTTGCAGGTGATAATTTAAATGCGTTACCACTGCAAACAGTAATAGCCTGGTTAGATAAATTGGGTGTAGGGTTTACAATAGCGTTTACTGTTTGTGTATTAGAACATCCATCTGCCGTTAAGGTATAGAGATAGGGAACACTGATGGCAATGTTAGCATTACTGATTAATGATTCAGAAATATTGGTAACCCCTGTGCCCGCACTATTAGTAACGGATGCAACAACACTTCTGGACCAGGTAAACGTAGTTAACAGTGTGGCTGAAGTTGGTGAATAGTTAAAACTGCCCCCACTGCAAATTGCAGCAGGATTTAATGAACTACTCAAAGTTGGAGAAGGATTAACTTGAATGGTAACCACCTGTGTATTAACACAACCTGCCGCAGAAGTAAGGGAGTAATTATAACTAACATTAATTGCTGATGAAGTAGTATTAATCAGGGATTCATTAGGTCCATTAGTACCACTGGCCGCAGCATTACTGATGCCTGTAACCACGCCCCTCGTCCAGTTAAAACTGGTGCCTGCAGAAGAACTGGCAGGTGTATACCCAATCAGCTGGTTACTGCATACAGGTGCTGGTGCAAGGCTACTACTAAGTACCGGTATATTGGTTACCGAAACTACCACCGTAAAATCTGCTCCGGCACATCCATTGGCATTAGGCGTTACCGTATAAGTGGCCGTTGCAATATTGATGGAAGAATTCACAAGCGTCTGACTGATATTATTCTGCAGAATTGACTGAGCAGAACCACCGGCAATAGTACCTGCAGGATTGATGGAAGGATTTGTCCAGGTGTACTTTGTATTCGCTGGCACATTAGTTGGTGCCACTATAAATGCGGTATTATTACAAGCAGTTTTAACTTGGTTACTTACAACCGGTGCGGGATTAATTAATAAATTAACGGTTTGTGTATTGGAACAACCGTTAGCAGACAAAGTAAAATTATAAGGAACAGATACCTGGTTGATACTGGTATTTACCAAAATTTCGGCAGGATCATTGCTGCCATTAGCTGCCGCATTACTTATGGAAAGCTGTGCAGCCCTCGTCCAGGTTATAGTTGCTCCTGCAATACTAGATAATGGAGGATAGTTAAAGATTGAACCACTACAAATGGCAGATGGCGTTACTGTGCTCGTAAGACTGGGAGAAGGATTTACAGAAACAGTAACCGTTTGCACATTGGTACAACCACTTGCTGTTGTGATTGTAAAAATATAATTGACATTTACAGGAAGGGTCGTTGTATTGATGAGTGTTTCAGAAATAGCACCGGTTCCGCTGGATGCAGCATTACTGATACTGGCAACAAATGCCCTTGTCCAAGCAAAACTAATGGCAGTTGTACTGGTAGGTGTATAATTGAAAACGGCATTACTACAAGCAAAAGAAGGACTGAGACTACTACTTAATACCGGAATAGGATTTACGGTAACATCTACATTAAAATTTACACCTGTACAAGCTCCGGCAACAGGTGTTACCGAATAAGTTGCAATTGCTTGATTGGCACTTGAATTAGTAAGAGTCTGGCCAATACTAGTCTGTGCTGTAGCCTGAAGTGTTCCACCATTTACAGCATTTAAGGGATTGCTCGTTGGTGCCGTCCAGGTATATGCAGTTCCTGTTGGTACACCTGTGGGTATTACGGAAAAACTGGTATTGTTACATATGGCAACTGTTTTATTGGTAATATTCGGTGTTGGATTCACAACCACATTTACGGTTTGCAAATTGGAGCAGCCTCCTGCAGCTAATGTATAAATATAAGGTACGGTAACTGCTGAAGTACTGGTATTCACAAGGGTTTCGGCGGGGTCATTTGCACCGGTACCTGGAGCATTTCCTATAGATGTTTGCGCGGTTCTAGACCAGGAAAAAACAGTTCCACTTGTATTAGAGGCAGGTGCATAATTAAAAGTTGCCCCACTACAAATAGCGGGAGGATTTAAAGAACTATTAAGTGTAGGTGAGGGTGTAATCTGAACAGAAACTGTTTGCGTATTGGAACAACCGCTAGCAGAAGTAAGGGTATAATCATAAAAAACAGAAATAGAATTAGTAGTGGTATTTAACAATGTTTCATTAATACCATTGGAACCGAAAGATGCAGCATTATTTATACCATTAACTACAGCCCTTGTCCAGTTAAAAGTTGTTACATAAGATGGCGCAGAGGGCACATAGGTAAACAAAGTATTACTACAAACTGGTACGGGTAATAATAAACTTGTTAAAACCGGTTTTGGATTTACAATTACAGAAACCAACTGGGTATTAGAACAAGCATTACTTGTAATGGTATAAGCATAATAAACAGTAATAGGTTGTGTAGTCGTATTTGTTAATTCTTCGTTTACACTTCCATTACCTGAAGTGGGTAAGGTTGAAATGCCAGTAGTTAAAAATCGTTGCCAAGTTCTTGAATCAAGATTAGATGTACTTGTAGGTGTATAACTAAAATTACTTCCACTGCAAATTGCTGGAGCTACTGGATTACTGATGGTAATTGCAGATCCCCCTGAATTAACAGAAACATTTAAAATAAAATCCGTACCCGTACATCCATTATTGGATGGCGTTACGGTATATTGAATAGAAGCTGTTCCAGTTGTATTATTGGTTAATGTTTGCCCAATATATGTTTGACCTACTGAAACTGCAGCCCCTCCAGTTATTGCTCCCGTACCTCCTGAAGTAATAACAGGTGTACCCCAGGTGTACAAAGTACCATTAGGCACACCACTCGGCGAAAAAGAAAAACTATTGCCGCTACATGCATTTGGAACAGTTTGTGGTGAAGCTACACTGGGCACTGGCTTTACAACAACAGATACTGTCTGTGTTCGGATACATCCTGTAGTGGCATTGGTAAGTGTGTAAGCATAACTAGCACTATAATTTATAATCCCATTATTTACCAGAAATTCTGCTGGATCATTAGTACCTACTATAGGACCACTACCACTATTAATATTGGCATTTACAGATCTTGACCATGCAAAACTTACTGTTTGTGCACTGGTAGGCGTATAATTAAAAGTAGTGCCACTGCAAATAGCTGGAGGTGCTAACGTGCTGCTCAATGTTGGCAATGGATTTACCACCACAGGTATGGTTTGTACATAATTACACCCATTGGCCGATGACGTATAGGAATAGGTAACCGTTATCGGACTGCTAGTTGTATTGATCAATGCTTCATTGGGATTTAATGTTCCGGATGCCGGAGTATTACTAATGCCCGTAACAGCAGCCCTGTTCCAGTTAAAAGATGTACCTGCTACCAAACTGGTTGGACTAAAATTAAAAATGCTGCCACTACAAATTGAAACAGGAGCAGCAGCTACATTATTAATGGAAGCATTTGGAAAAACCTGTACAGCAACCGATTCACTAGTGCTACAACCATTGGCAAATGTGGTGTAAACATAATTTACTGTTTGGGTAACAGAAGTAGTGTTTACCAGTGTTTCATTTGGGTTACCTGTTCCGCTGTTAAGTGGATTGCTAATAACAGGAATGGCAACCCTTGTCCATACAAAAGTAGCCCCACTGGTAGCGCTTGTTGGAATATAATTCAAAACAGTTCCACTACATGCCGAAGGCGTTAATGAACTGCTTAGTTTTGGTAAGGGATTAACTGTAACCAATAATTGAAAACTTCCACCGGTTGATGGTGTTACTGAATATACTGCCGTAACAGGCGTGTTCGTATTATTGGTGAGCAGATCAGAAATAGCTATCAAGTTATTTTGCGTGGTACCGGTTAAGCTACCAGAAGGAATACTATTAGGTGCAGCCCAGCTGTAGGTAGTACCAGGGGTTGCACCTGGCGGGGTGAAACTAAATGCTGTACCACTGCAGGTACTGGTAGTATATTGAGATAGCCCAAATTGGAAACTAAAACAAAGCAACCCAATTACGAATAAACATTTATAAACCCAATTCACAGATATCACTGGCCTTGAAACAAAATGGCTCATGCTTTTCAGATAAAGGATTTGTAAGATAAACAGAATGAAATCCCTGACAAAATGAATCATACAGATTTCAAAAAATACCATTTATCCTTAATATAACTGTCAAATCTAAGACACTAATAGGGGCTTAGTTGCTGCCTTATTCTTTATTAAAGCAAGGATAAGAAACCAAAAACTTCCCCTCTTTAGCCAAAAAACTTAAACAAAATCATCTCTATTTAATAGAATCAAGCAAATAAGTTTATCAGCGATGCATCAATCTTGTCTGGACTGCCAGCAATATTTTAACGATAGATATCCAATAAGCCAAAAGGCAAGGTCACATACACCGATTTATTTTTATGGTCTATCTTGTTAAGCGTTTCTGCATGTAGGGGTATGAGTGCTTCCTTTCCCTCTAAATTGATACGCAATAGTACCTGGTGTGGTTGCTCAATCACTTCTTCTATGGGGCCCATGTTTTCTTCTTCACTGATCAGCTGGTAGCCTAATAAAGAGATGGGGGCTGATTTTCCTGCCAATTTTCTAAAATCCGCATCCAGTAACCAAACAGGTTTTCCGGTTAAACGATTCGCGGTTTCCTTGGTTTCTACTCCTTCTATTTTTACAAAGGTTTCTTCATGGTCTTTTGCTTTGGAAGTCTCTACAAAATAAGGCAGGTAGGAACCTTTACTCATTTCCAGAAAAATGGTTTCAATATTATGCAGTACCGTTTTCTTACCCAATGCATGTTTTAAAATCACTTCTCCCTTTAATCCAAAACTAGCAACTATCTTTCCGATATTGATGTATTCATTCATTACCTGCAATTTTCTACTAATGAAACTAAAATATAAAAACCTTGCACCCTAAAGTTCTAAAAGCTTTGGGTAAACTAAAGGATTTTACTTTTACCTATTGAATTAAAAAAACCCGACACTTTCGTATCGGGTCATTTTTAAAAGGATATGGTTAATCCTTCTTTTAAGCTTCTGGTGCCGTTTCCGGAACTGCTTCAACTGCCTCTTCTTGCTTAGCTTCCACTTTTTTAACAACTGGAACATAAACTTTCTTGGCTCTCTGCGTATTCCTGTGCTCACTGGAACGACGGGTAATATTTGCTTCATGCTCTTCATGCCAGGCCTGAAACTTGGTCATAGCAACAGCCTGATCAAACAAGCCCAAACTAACACCTCTCAAAAGGTGCTTTAAGAACAATACTCCCTTAAAAGAGAGAATTCTGCGTACGGTATCGGTGGGTTGAGCACCTTTGTTCAACCACTCCAATGCCTTTTGACGGTCTAATTGAATGGTTGCTGGTACGGTTAATGGATTGTAAGTTCCAACTTTCTGGATAAACTTACCATCTCTTGGTGCACGAGCATCGGCCACTACTATAAAGTAGAAAGGACGCTTTTTACTACCGTGTCTCTGTAGTCTCATTTTTACTGCCATGTTAAATAGAAATTTAACGTTAGGAATTTGGTTAATCCTGCTAAGAATAGCGGGAAGGCAAAACTAATATGAAAAAGGATCTTATCCAAGTTTAGAAGTAAAGAAATTGTTAGAATCTCCTTAAAAATTAAAACATAAGTGATTGATTATCAGCAAAAATAAAGATCCAAATTATTTACGCATCCCTTTCATCCCCGGAAACCTGCCTCCCATGGGCATATTATTCATCATTTTCATCATCTGCTTCATCTGATCAAACTGCTTCATAAATGCATTTACTTCCGTCATATCCTTACCACTTCCTTTGGCAATTCTTTGTTTACGGGATGGCGTTAAGGAATCCGGATTGGCTCTTTCAAAAGGAGTCATGGAACTGATCATCGCTTCTATCCCTTTAAAAGCATCATCTTTAATATCAATATCCTTCACCGCTTTTCCTACGCCAGGAATCATTCCCATCAAGTCTTTCAGGTTACCCATTTTTTTGATCTGCTGCAACTGATCCATAAAATCCTGGAAATCGAATTGGTTTTTCCTGATTTTCTTCTCCAGTTTTTTTGCTTCTACTTCATCATACTGGGCCTGTGCTTTTTCTACCAGGCTAGTGATATCACCCATGCCCAATATTCGCTGTGCCATCCTATCAGGATAAAACACATCCAGTGTTTCCATCTTCTCGCCACTACTTACAAACTTGATGGGCTTGTTTACGGTGTATTTGATTGACAATGCCGCTCCACCTCTGGTATCACCATCTAATTTGGTCAACACGACACCCGTAAAATCTAAGCGGTCATTAAATGCCTTGGCTGTATTCACTGCATCCTGCCCCGTCATCGAATCCACCACAAATAAGATCTCTGCAGGCTTTACAGCCGTTTTAATATCTGCTACTTCTTTCATCATCATTTCATCCACCGCCAAACGACCGGCAGTATCGATGATGATCACATTCTTGTTTTTCGACTTGGCTTCTTTGATAGCGTTTAAGGCAATATCAACCGGATTTTTATTCTCTCTTTCACTATAAATGTCTACACCCACCTGCTCAGCCAAAACCGTTAACTGGTCAATAGCTGCCGGGCGATAAACATCTGCTGCTACCAATAAAACAGATTTGGCTTTTTGTGTTTTGAGGTAGTTAGCCAGCTTTCCGGTAAAAGTTGTTTTACCACTACCTTGTAAACCTGCAACTAGTATAATAGCAGGATTTCCGGAGATATTAAAGGCAGCTTCTGAACCACCCATCAATTCGGTTAATTCATCCTGCACAATTTTCACCATCAACTGCCCCGGACTAATGGCGTTGATCACTTTTTCACCGGTAGCTTTATCCTTCACCTTATCGGTAAATTCTTTGGCTATTTTAAAGTTTACATCGGCATCAATTAAGGCGCGACGAATATCTTTAACCGTATTGGCAATGTTGAGTTCGTTGATTCTTGCTTCACCTTTTAAATTTTTAAAGGCCGATTCGAGTTTTTCACTTAGAGAGTTAAACATAATTCAGAAATTTCCAGCATACTTAAAATTAAGTAGCCATTTTAAAATAAATAGACTGTTTTTAGTTAACTATTGTCATTTTTTATTTCTCTGCGAAAACTCCCCGCTCGCTGCGACTCTGCGGTGAATGGAGATTTTTTCACCGCAGAGACAGTGAGGGCAGGGAGTTTTCGCAGAGAAATCTGACTAAACCAACCTGTTACATTCAATAAGAAATGATAACACAAACAGTTTCAAAGTGTGCAAATATAAATTGTATGATTGAATACCCGGAACAAAATACCCCTTTGCAGATTTCATACCTGAAAGGGCGTAAAATCTGCAAAGGGGCTATCAAAAGAGGGTTCTAACCCAAATAAAATCTGAGCTGCTTGCACCTATTGGTGCTTCTGAGTTTGGTGATGGCTTTATCCTTGATCTGTCTTACCCTTTCTCGGGTTAAATGAAATCTTTCGCCTATATCTTCCAGGCTGAGGGGATGGTCAACGCCTATGCCAAAGAAATAGC
>CALRUV010000171.1:0-7792 GCA_943371455.1 Chitinophaga pinensis
TTTCAGGCTTTTTGGCTGGTATAGGGTAATTGTTGGCTCCGTATTGCTGGCATTGGTTCTTACCGGATACTTGAAATAAAATATTGCATTTGGTTTAACCTATATTGTATCGCTTAATTACTAAACTTTATACTGCTATGAAGACAGCTTCCAAAAAAGTAGTTAACGGTTGGGCTATGTACGATTGGGCCAATAGTGTTTATAACCTCGTTATTACCTCTACTATTTTTCCGGCTTATTACGAAGCAGTTACAGGCGATAATGACCCCGCTACTTCCGTAGATACCGTTACCCTTTTTGGCCGGCAATTTGTAAACACATCGCTTTACAATTATGCCCTGGGTATTGCTTTCCTTTTAGTGGCTTTTATGTCGCCATTGCTCTCTTCTATAGCAGACTATAAAGGCAATAAGAAAAAATTTCTTCTATTTTTCTGTACTATGGGCAGTGCCGCCTGCAGTGCCATGTACTTTTTTGATAAACATAACCTGGCTTATGGACTCATTTGCCTGATCATTGCCTGCATTGGGTTCTGGAGTAGTCTGGTTTTTTATAATTCCTATCTGCCCGAAATAGCAGCACCGGAAGACCAGGATAAAATAAGTGCCAAAGGTTTTGCTATGGGTTATACAGGTAGTGTGATTCTTCAGCTGGTTTGTTTTGTGTTTGTTTTGAAGCCTGAATTATTTGGCATTGATACCGGCAAAGCCTCACAGATATCATTTTTACTGGTAGGTATCTGGTGGTGGGGATTTGGACAACTAGCTTTAAGCCGCTTTCCAAAAGGGGTTCCCACAGAAAAAAAGGAAGATCGAGGTAATGTATTAACCAACGGTTATAAGGAGTTGAATAAAGTCTGGAAACAACTTAAACAATTACCTATATTAAAAAGATTTTTGGGTGCTTTCTTCTTTTATAATATGGGCGTTCAAACGGTCATGCTGGCTTCAACCCTTTATGGAAAGAGTGAACTGAATATTCCAACTACTAACCTAATTATTGCTTTATTAATTATTCAATTAGTAGCAATTCCTGGAGCTTTTTTAATAGCCAAACTATCTGATAAAATTGGCAACTTTCGTGCTTTAATGTTTACTGTTTGCTTTTGGATAATACTCTGCGTGATTGGCTATTTATTACCAAGGGATGGTATATTTGAATTTTATGGATTGGCCGTTCTAGTAGGTTTTGTAATGGGTGGTATACAATCGCTGAGCAGAAGTACTTATGCCAAACTGATGCCCAAAACCAAAGACACCACATCTTTCTTTAGTTTTTATGATGTAACAGAAAAGATTGCCATTGTAATAGGTATGTTCAGTTTTGGCTATATCAATGAATATACTGGCTCACAAAGGGCTTCGGTATTATCTTTGGTGGTTTTCCTTGCTATTGGACTGATTTTATTAATCTACGCATCTGTAACAAAACATGAAAAATCTGAAGTGATATAAAATGAAATTATACAGTATTCAAACAGGTTATTTTAAACTGGATGGGGGTGCCATGTTTGGGGTAGTTCCAAAAAGTATCTGGCAAAAACTAAATCCTGCCGATGAAAACAATATGTGTTCCTGGGCATTGAGGTGTTTATTGATTGAAGATGGTAACAGATTGATCCTGGTAGATACAGGCATGGGTAACAAACAGGACCCTAAATTTTTTGGCCATTATTACCTGCATGGAGATGATACATTGGACAAATCACTGGCAGCATATGGTTTTAGTAGGACAGATATCACCGATGTATTTCTTACGCACCTGCATTTTGATCATTGCGGTGGGGCTATAGAAGTTAAGGACGAAAACTATCGGCCTTCATTTCCTAACGCTATCTATTGGAGCAATGAAGATCACTGGCAATGGGCTATTAATCCCAATGAAAGAGAAAAAGCTTCTTTTTTAAAAGAAAATATTTTACCTATTCAGGAAAGTGGACAATTGCAGTTTATTACAGTTCCACACAAAGGATTATCTGAAGAGGGCTTGCTAAGCAGCATTAGTTTTACCGATAATATTTCTGTAAGGTTTGTAAACGGACATACAGATAAAATGATGTTGCCTCAAATATATTACAAGAACAAGACCATTGTTTACATGGCAGATTTATTGCCATCTATCGGCCATATTCCCCTACCCTATGTAATGGCATATGATATGTTTCCATTAACCACATTAAAAGAGAAAAAAACTTTCTTACAGGAAGCAACAGAACAGGAATATGTTCTTTTTTTTGAACACGATCCCATGCATGAATGCTGTACACTTCAGTTAACTGAAAAAGGTATTCGTTATAAAGAGCGCTTTCTTTTATCTGATATCTAATAGGCAAAAAGGTTAATTCAACGCTTACTTACTGTTTTAAAACGTGCAAAAAACGGTGTTTTATTGTATATAAGTAATAACAGATATGGTACCTTGGTTGCAGGAATTGTTAACCACAAAACCGAAATCCAATGTCCAAAAACCAAATCGCCTGCTGCCCGGGATGTGGCTGCCGTATCCCCTTTATGCAATTTGTTCAGCTGAATAATTATTCCGCTACCAATTGCAGTTCCTGTAAAACCAGAATAGAAATTGCCAACAGAACAGATAATGCAGTAATAGCAGGCCTTTCAGGCTGCTTGTCCGCTGCTGTTATTATTTTGGGCACTTATTTGGGTGAAAAAATCTTCCAGTCAATCTGGTTTGGTTTTTTTGCAGGAATAGCTTTAGCCATTCTAGTGATCATAGGATTCTGCAGTTATGCATATCGGCATAGCAGGCTCAACAGAATGTACAGTCATTAGATCATCAATTCAAATTAAGGAGTGAGCTTAGCGGATAGCGCAGATTTTTATATTGCATCATATCAACTTTTACACTTCCTACCACAATCGGGCTTTCAATCCTTAAGGGTATATGGTTGGCATCATCACTAACCCAAACCGTCATTTTTTCGCCTCCTTCAAACATGGTTCCTTTCACCAGTAATGGTTTGAACTTGATTGTTTTAAACTTACCATATTTGGTTTTGATCACTTCTTTACCCATGTATTTGATATACAAAGGATAGGTTTCATTATCAAGAAACATTGTAAAAGGAATTTTATCCTCCGCATTGTATTTACTAAAATCAATATTTCTGGCATAATAAATAGAACTTAATACATCCTGAATACAATTGGGTACTTTAAAAACTCCATTGGTAGTTATGGCAGTATTCGTGCTTTTATTAAAGGTAACATTCTCGTATTTTTTAAAGCCTCCCTCTTCTATATTTCTGATAAACTTCAAAGGCTGCATCGTAGCCGTATCTATGAATGATTCATATTTGTCCCTTACTTTAAAAATCCAGTCGTAGCTGGGGTTTGAGCTTCCAGTGCCTACTACATGATGAACCGGGCGATTATTTACCTGCTCTAGCTTAATAGAAAAGTTTGAACTACCTGCATTGATATAAAGTCCGATTACATTATAAAACACATTATAGCTGATGCTTTCACCGTCCTGAAAAGCCAGGTTTCGAATACCACAGAAATCATCCACTGCAGAGAGGGATTGCCCGCCTAGTAACAATATCAAAACCAACAAGATTTTTTTCACTTCTCTTTATTTATTTCTGAATAATCTGATACCCAAAATTAGTACACTCCCGGCAATTGCCGGAATAATCAGGTTGATGATCCAGATTCCACCGGCAGTTGCAATAATGCCAACCGTATTGGTACTCAATAAGCCAAATAATTGCAGGCTGATCTTTCCCCTAAAACCTAGTTCTGCTATGGTAATGGTTGGTACAATTGCCAGTATCAGAAACATTACACAAACCATAGATGCAGCATCTAACCAGTTCAGATGCACTTCAAACACCTGTAACAATACAACATATTGCAACACATACACAACGTATCTGATGAAAGAAAGGATTAAAATTCTTGTTAATTCTTTCCAATGAAAGTCTTCCAGCTTCTGTACAAAAAATTTATGCCTTGCTATTAGAGGAATTTTCTCCAATAATTGTATCAACCAGGATAATCGGAAAAACACCAAAATAAAGCAAATCGTTCCAACTGAAATACTAATAATCAATGCGTCTAACCAAATAAGGTTCAATCCGGCTACCGGCTTAATATGTATCAAAATATCGTACCTGACGTAAATAAGACCCAATAATCCTATCACAAAAACTACAATGATCTGACTCATACTTCCTACAACCGATAATATAATGCCCCTTATCCGGTTGCCTTCCTGTAAAAAAATAGCCCTTCCCGCCGATTCTCCAACCCGGTTAATAGAGTTAAGGGCCAAGGCCTGGCCAGACAAAACAGCCCGGTAAGCGCGCCAATAATGCACTTTTTCAACTGGATATACCAATATCTGCCATTTTCGTGCCTCAATTCCCCAATTGACTAACATAAGCAGTATGATACCAAGAAATTTAACAAACTGTGGTCCGGTAAAGGCCAATTTTATTAATGCCCATGATTGGTGAACATCGGTCTGTTGTTGAATTTGACGGTAAATGGAATAGGAAAGCCAGACAAATAAAATGGGTCCAACAAAATAATTCAGAAATATTTTCAGTCGCTTATTCAGGTAATAAAGATTAACAGCTGCAAAGAACGGTGATACCTCTGATATTGAAAAACTCATATCGTGGTTGCATCTGAGATAGATTCCGGTAAACAACGTATTTTCACGGGAGCATGAAAAAGGAAGAGATCATTTTAGGAATTGACCCCGGCACCCGGCTTATGGGGTATGCGCTTTTGCGGGTGTACAATGGTCAACCCCAGGTTATCTTAATGGATGTTTTAAAACTCAGCCAGGAAAAAGATATCTATGCCCGGCTAAACATGATTCATACCAAAGTATGTGAACTGATAAAATTATACAAGCCTTCAACTTTTGCCATTGAAGCCCCATTTTTTGGAAAGAATGTACAAAGTATGCTGAAACTGGGCAGAGCCCAGGGTGTGGCCATTGCAGCAGCTATGCAGGCCAAAATTCAGGTAACAGAGTATTCACCCAAAAAAGTGAAGCAATCCATCACTGGAAATGGCAATGCTGATAAGGACCAGGTTTGGAAAATGCTGCAAAGAACCCTCAACATAGAAGAAAAACCCCAGTACTTTGATGCAACAGATGCTTTGGGCGTGGCGCTTTGTCACCATTACCAAACAAGTTCCCTGATAGGCAAGGTTGAAAAAGGATTAAAGGGCTGGGATGACTTTATTGCAAAGAACCCTAGTCGTGTAAAGAAATAATGGGATCCATAAAAAATCAATATCTGTATGCTAAAGACAAAGATTTACTACAATTTTTTCCTGTATTTCTTTGAGTTCAGATTCTGATAAGGTCAATTTTGCACGATTGAAGTTCATGTCATCCGAACTGTTAATGGGCATCAGATGTATATGTGCATGTGGCACTTCTAGCCCCATCACACTGATACCGCAACGGTTACAGGGGAAAACAGTTTCAATAGCTTTAGCAATGGGTTTAGAAAATAAAAGTGCCTGAGAAAGATAAGCATCAGAAAGATCAAACAACTTATCTACTTCGGTTTTGGGAACCACCAAAACATGTCCTTTCACCAAAGGGAAAATATCCAGAAAGGCAAAGAAAAATTCGTTCTCTGCAATCTTGTAAGAGGGAATCTCACCAGCAATAATTTTGGAAAAAATCGTCATTCTTTAAGCATTAAATGGTGATCTCTTCCACCCGTAATTTCAATACACCATTAGGGGTTTGAATTTCTGCAACATCACCAATAACCTTACCCATCAGTCCTTTACCTATAGGAGATCCGGCAGATATCTTGCCTATCTTCAGATCTGCTTCTTTCTCTCCTACTATCTGATAAGTAACTGTTTTCTTGGTTGCCATATTGGTGATGGTAACCTTTGTAAGTATGGTTACCTTACTGGTATCTATTGAGCTTGTATCAACAATTTTTGCATTGGCTATATGGCCTTCCAGTTGTTTGATCCTGGCTTCTAGCATCCCCTGGGCTTCCTTAGCTGCGTCGTACTCTGCATTCTCTTTCAAATCACCTTTTTCACGTGCTTCCGCAATGGCCCTGGAAGACGCGGGACGATCAATGGCCTTCATTCTATGGAGCTCTTCACGCATTTTCTCAAAAGTCTCTTTTGTTACATACATATTAGCATCACTCATAATCAACCTGTTTAAAAGAGTCAAAAAAAATACAACGCCACATTTGATTGCAGCGTTGCAGGCGTCAAAAATACGGAATACATCTAAAATAATGCTAGGAAATCCCTAGTTTTTCCAATAGCACCTTAGCCATACGGTAAAAGGCTTCCTGGCTATAACCGGCTATATGTGGTGTAATGATCACATTGGGGAGATGCAAAAGCTGATCAAGTTCTGCTCTTTCCTGAAGGGAATAGGTTTCCAGTTTTTCGTTTTCCAATACATCTAATCCAGCCCCTTTAATGGTTCCTTTTTCAAGGGCTCTGAGGAGGGATCCGGTATGGGTAACTTTTCCGCGACTGGTATTGATGAAATAGGGCTTATTGACCAATGCATCAAAAAAAGCATCATTGGCAAGGTATTGGGTTGCTGCTGTTAAAGGCAGATGCATGCTTATCACATCTGCATATCTGGCAATCTGTTCTATACCTGCTTCCCGAATATATCCTTTGGCAAATCCTGCTTTGGTTGTATCATTGGCAAGAACGGTAACATCAAAGGATGCAAGCAATTTGGCAAAAGCACTACCGGTATTTCCAAATCCGATAATACCTACTGTTTTACCTGTTAACTCATCACCCTTATTGGCATCACGAATCCATTTACCTTCTTTGATTTCCGCATAGCTGCTGTTGATCCTGTTCATGAGATTTAACAACATACCCAGAGCATGTTCAGCTACCGCATTGCGATTACCTTCCGGACTGCTAACACTTCGTATCCCTTTTGTGGCAGCATAAGTTGTATCAATTAATTCCATGCCACTGCCTAACCTGCCAATAAACTTGAGCATCGGTGCTTTATCTATCAAAGCCTTGTCGATAGTAAGTTTTGTTGTAACAAATAGTCCGGTTATATCACCTATCATTTCACTCAGTTCTTCATAGGTGATGGAAGGGCTCTGAATTACCTGGTAGCCGGCCTCTTCCAGTTTGAGGGGAAGAAATTCATGTACTTTGGAACTGATAATAATTTTTGGTTTCACTACTAAATTTTTGAATACGATGCATATATACCAGTAATTACCTCATTCTGAAAGTAAGCCCTGCAAATTGTTCTATACTGAGTTGTTCTGCTCTTTTATTAAATATGTCATCCATTAAAACAGATTCTTCAAACTGACCCTTCACCGCATTTCGTAACATTTTTCTTCTCTGGTTAAAAGCTGCTTTTACCAGCACAAATAAATCTCTTTCACTTTTGATTGGAACAGGAGATTCTTTTCTTTTTAACCTGATTACACCACTCATCACATTGGGTGGCGGATTGAAACTTTCAGGCGGTACATCAAACAAATATTCTACTTCGTAAAATGCCTGAACCAATACGCTTAATATACCATAAACCTTGGTTCCCGGCTTTGATACGATCCTTTGTGCCACTTCTTTTTGAAACATGCCAACCATTATAGGCACTTTTTCTCTCCACTCTAATACCTTAAACAATATTTGTGAAGAAATGTTGTAGGGGAAATTACCCACAACCGTAAAATCAACATCAAAAGGGGCATCGATATCCAGTATACTCTTATGAATGATCTTACCTTTAATAGCAGGGTAGGTTTTTTCCAGGTATACTACTTTCTCAT
>CALRUV010000172.1:0-7764 GCA_943371455.1 Chitinophaga pinensis
AATAGCCGTGTTAACATCTCTGTGAAACCCCGTATCCGTAACAACATGGATAGACCTCTCTTTACACCAGCGAAATACATCTTCTGCACCTGGCATGGCTTTAACTTCATTACGATAATGATTCACCATTAATTTACTGTAATGATGAAAAATATCCATTGCCTGATCATGATATTGGGGGAAATCATATTTCTCTAATTGCGCAATCTCAACTGCTTCTCCCAAACTTCTGGCAATCATAAACTGATAAAGATGAATCTTATTAGTGCCGATTGTTTTTTCAAAATCTTCTAATGGCACTTCAAGCCCTTTTTCTTTTGCTGCCTGACATAAGCATTTTGCCACTGCATTATCGTCGCTTACTGTAGTACCTGAAAGGTCGAATACAACCATACTAATCTTTGCCATATTTACTATTTTATTTTTCTATACTTACGCCTACTCTAAATGGATTGTTTGCTATAGCATATTCAAAAGCCTCATTAGCCTGTTCCAGAACAAAGCCATCATAAATCAGATCCTCAAATGGAAATTTTGTGTGGTATTTTTCTATAAAATCAACTGCCGTAATAAAATCTGTTTCATTATAATTGTGCAATCCTTTTATAGTCCAGATTTTTCTGACCATTTTTTCAGCATTTATTTGCAAATTTCTTTGGGGGAAAGTTGCACCTATCCATATTGCAGTACCTCCAATTTCTAATACCTCCAATGTTTGCTCCATGGTATCCGGATATCCGCTGAAATCGATGATGATATCAATAGGTGGTAAAACACGTTGATTGTTTTTTTCATACTGCTTTTTAAAATCAGTTTCATCCTTTTCTATAATGCAATATGATTGTGCACCAAAATTTAGTGTGGTTTGTAAACGTTCTTCATTAATATCGGCTGAAATGATATTGGCACCATTCGAACTGGCCATTGCGCAAGCAATTATTCCCAGCATTCCTGCTCCTGTTATCAATACATTTTTGTTTTTTATATCCCCAGCCATTCTTAGGGCTCCGGCAACTGTAGCCACAGAACAATTGATCAGTGCGATTACTTTTACGGATATCTCTTGCTGTACCCGTAAAATAGGTGTGAATTTTCTAAGGATGGTATATTCGGCTAAGCCGCCATGTAAATGACTGTCTTCTGTAATTTGTTCATGCCCATACTTAAACAAATCTGCAGATTTTTGTGGAATACCTTTTTGTGAAAATGCAGATGATGGATCACTCGCATAAATAGCCCAGGTAATTCTATCGCCATGCTTTAATAGGTTCCCTTTAATATCAACGGATAAATGACCCTGTCCAAAATCTACAATTTTGCCAGTTATTTCATGTCCGAGTATGGTAGGTGACTTTTCTTTTCTTTTACCAGTATAAGTAAGGATATCACTCCTGCATAAAGTGGTGTACTCATTTTTTACCAGAATTTCACCTTCTTTCAATGCTGGTATTACCGTATTCTGTAAAACCATCTTATTCTCTGCATTTTCAAAAACAGCTATGCGACAAGTATTCATTTTTGGTCAAAGTAGCTAATTAAAAAACGCCATTGCCAAAGTAGCATGATAATTGATAATTTGTTAACGAATAACACTGTTTAATCGATACATATTAATCTTGGTCAACATTGTTTTTTTCTAATGTATTTCCCTGTAGCTATGTGACTATTGCTTCAATGTTCTGATAAAATTGACCAAGTCCCATATTTCCTGTTGATTCGTTATTTTCTTTTTAAAGGAAGGCATGTCCTGTCTGCCTTCGGATATTTTATAAAAAACCGACCCGTCTGATTGCGATTGAAATGTTTGGGTGGTGAAGTCGGACATAGGGGTTTGTAGCATGATTGCATTTCTCCCATCTCCCAATCCCGTTCTGCCATGGCATGCGGAACATTGCGTAAGCCATAGCTGCTTACCCGAAGAAATAGATTCAGGGCTTGACTTAACCGGGTTTGCCTTTTTTGCGGCTACTGGTGGAATTGGCCAGGGTTTTACTTCTATAATTGAAGCGCCTGTTAAAAAGATTGAAAAAAACAGGATTGATGGTAATAATACGTAGCGAATTTTCATACTTATTTAGTCTAATCTAATTTTAATTTAAAAGTAAGATAAAATAAAATGCACAACAATTCATTACTCTTAAAAAAGCCTTCCTAACTTTCCACTTTAATACTATGTAATGAAAAAATTATTGAAGTTTATAGGTTATGGATTATTGTCTATACTTATTTTATTAGTGGTTTTCCTGGCTGTATTATTTGAAAAGGATGCTTCTCTAAAAGATTTAAAGCCCAAATACACCAATGCTGCCTCTCAGTTCATGCCACTCATGGGTATGCAGGTGCATTACCGCGACGAAGGACCTACTACTGATTCTGTTCCGCTTTTATTATTACATGGCATGTCTTCTTCTCTGAACACCTGGGATAGTGTGGCACTTTTATTGAAAGACAAGAAAAGATTGATCAGTATAGATCTTCCGGCTTTTGGACTTACTGGACCGAATGCAAATAATGTCTATAGTTTTGCTTACTATAACCAATTCCTGGATTCTTTTTTAGCAAGATTGAATATTAAAGAATGCATGATCGCCGGAAACTCATTGGGAGGTGCTATTGCATGGGAGTATACGGTTGCGCACCCTATTACTGTTAAAAAATTAATCCTCATTGATGCAGCTGGGTACCCCAGTAAACAAAGCAAAGGATCCATTGGATTTACCATTGCCTCTACCCCGGTGATCAATAATTTATTGCTCTATATCACTCCTAAAATTTTGGTGAGAAAAAGTTTGGAAGGAATCTACCATGATAAAGCACGGGTAACTGACGCACAGGTAGAACGCTTTCATGATGTTGCCATTAGTGAAGGCAACCGCAAAGCCGCTCTGCAAATATTTAAAAACGGTTTTGAAAGGGAACCTGAAAAAATTAAAACCATCACAACACCTACCCTCATTATCTGGGGCGAATTTGATAACCTGATATCTGTAGAGAATGCCCACTTATTTCACAAAGAAATAAAAGGCAGTAAACTGGAAATACTTAAAAATATTGGGCACGTACCCATGGAAGAAAACCCCACTAAAGTAGCAGCCCTCATCGCTGCCTTCTTATAAAAAAAATTATGTGTCTTTTTTTTCAACACAGAGTCTCTGTGTTGAAAAAACAAAAAAAAGAGGGACTGAAAATCTCAGCCCCTCTCATCCTAAAACATAAACTGCCATTTATGCAAACACTTTACCATACTGCACTGCAGCCTGTGCCGCAGCCAGTCTAGCTATAGGTACTCGGAATGGAGAACAGCTCACATAGTTCATGCCTATTCTGTGACAGAATTTTACACTTTCCGGATCGCCACCATGCTCTCCACAGATACCCACTTTTAATTTTGGTTTTGTTTTTCTACCCCTGCTGGTACCTATCTGAATCAGTTCACCCACACCTTCCTGGTCAATGGTTTGGAAGGGATCATCGGGTAATAATTTCTGGTCGAGGTAATTAGGCAAAAATCCACCCACGTCATCCCTGCTAAAACCAAAGCTCATTTGGGTAAGGTCATTAGTGCCGAAACTGAAGAAATCTGCCACCTGTGCCATCTGACCTGCCTGCAAGGCTGCTCTTGGTATTTCGATCATCGTACCATATAAGTAAGGAATACTTTTCACTTTTAACCTGGCGCAAACTTCTGCATATACCCTGTCAACAATAGCTTTCTGGTGTGTCAATTCATTTACCGTACAGGTAACAGGCACCATGATTTCAGGGAATGCTTTTTTGCCTGATTTAACCAGCTCTGCCGTAGCTTCTAAAATGGCCCTGATCTGCATTTCAGTGATCTCGGGATAGCTAACACCTAAACGAACACCGCGGTGTCCTAACATTGGATTGTTTTCATGCAATGCCAATACCCTTCTGCGTAAAATACTCATACTGACACCGAGCTCTTTGCTTAAATGATGCAGTTTCTCTACATCATGCGGTACAAACTCATGCAATGGCGGATCGAGCAAGCGAATGGTAACGGGGTGTCCCTTCATTACCTTCATGGTGTCTTTGATATCTTTCTTCACAAATACAAACAGGTCGTTCAGGGCTTTGCGGCGCTCGGCTTCTGTTTTACTCATGATCATTTTACGTAGTAAGAATAAAGGCTGCTCACTGCCTTCCCCATAAAACATATGTTCTGTTCTAAAGAGACCAATGCCTTCAGCACCAAACAACATAGCCTGCGCTGCATCCTGTGGTGTTTCGGCATTGGTTCTTACGCCCATGATCTTGGTTTTGTCAACCAATGTCATGAGGTTCTTATAGGATTTATTTTTATTAAGGTCAATGGCCACTAATGGCATATCGGTGTTATAAACCAAGCCTTTGGTACCATTCAATGTAATGATATCACCTTCTTTTACGATAGAACCGTCTTTTGCTTTAAAGGTTTTGGTATCGGCATGTATTTCAATATCGGTACAACCCACAATACAACACTTGCCCCAACCCCTTGCTACCAGTGCAGCGTGGGAGGTCATACCTCCTTTGGTGGTAAGTATGGCTTGTGATTTATGCATACCGTCAACATCCTCAGGAGACGTTTCTTCCCTTACAAGAATTACCTTTTCACCCTTTAATGCCCATTCTACCGCTTCTGCTGAAGAAAATACAACGCGACCTTTAGCGCCACCAGGTCCTGCTGGTAGGCCTTTGGCTATAGGCTTGGTTATGGCTTCGATTTTAGGATCCAGCATCGGTAATAATAATTCAACTAACTGATTGGGTGCCACGCGCATAATGGCTGTTTTGGTATCGATCAGTTTTTCTGTAAACATTTCAGTGGCCATTCTTACAGCAGCAACCCCGTTTCTTTTACCCACGCGGCATTGCAACATATAGAGCTTTCCTTTTTCAATCGTAAACTCTATGTCCTGCATGTCTTTGTAATGCTTCTCCAGTCTTTGCTGAAAACCATCCAATTCCTTATAAGCTTTGGGCATTAGTTTTTCTAATGTATCCAGGTTTTTACTTTGGTCGTTTTTAGAATAGGCATTGATGGGCGCTGGTGTTCTGATACCTGCTACCACATCTTCACCCTGCGCATTTACCAGGTATTCTCCATAGAATTTATTTTCACCGGTTCCGGGGTTTCTGGTAAAGGCAACACCAGTGGCGCTATCATTGCCAAGGTTACCGAATACCATTGCCTGCACGTTTACAGCTGTACCCCACTCATGCGGGATCTTTTCAATTTTGCGGTATTCGATGGCACGTTTTCCATTCCAGCTGCCAAATACACCACCAATACTTCCCCATAATTGCTCATAAGGATCTTCGGGGAAGGGTTTGCCCAATACTTTTTTTACAGTTACTTTAAAAACCTTTACCAGTTCTTTTAATTCAGGAACGGTAATATCAGTATCTATTTTATAACCTTTTGCGTGTTTTACAGCTTCCAGTTTTTCATCCAATACCTTACGGATACCCTTACCGTGCTTGGGTTCTATGCCGCCGGCTTTTTCCATCACCACATCAGCATACATCATCACCAGCCTGCGATAGGCATCATAGGCAAAGCGTTCGTCGCCCGATTGTTTGATCAAACCCTTGATGGTTTCATCATTCAGGCCAATATCCAATACCGTATCCATCATACCCGGCATACTTCTTCTGGCGCCTGAGCGAACAGAAAGCAGCAGTGGGTTATTTACATCGCCGAATTTTTTACCTGTAATTTTCTCAACTTCTTTAATGGCAGTATCTACTTGTTTTTTCAATACGATTGGATATGTGTGTTTATGATCATAATAATAAGTACACACATCTGTTGAAATAGTAAAGCCTGGCGGTACAGGCAATCGAAGCTTGGGATGCCCCGCCATTTCGGCAAGGTTAGCACCTTTACCACCCAATAAATTTTTCATAGACTCGTTGCCATCGGCCCTGCCGGCACCGAAAAAATAAACGTACTTACTAGTACTCGTCTTCTTGGTCATAAGTTTTCAAATTTTATGACCTAAAATTAACGGGATGGCTTAGTGTGGGTTATGACAATTGTCATAGGAGAAGATGTAATTTATCAGCAAATGAGCTATATAGCCTTGTTCTCCCATTAAAAGCAATTCAATAGTGACGGTTTCGATAAGAGAAAAACGAAGAAAAGAAGAAAAAGAGAGACCTTAAATTTCAGAGACGCTCTTTTTCTTTTGTCCTTCTCTTATTGAAATTTTTTGAGCCACGATGGTTTCGCTAAGAGAAAAACTGTTTCGATAAGAGAAAAACGAAGAAAAGAAGAAAAAGAGAGACCTTAAATTTCAGAGACGCTCTTTTTCTTTTGTCTTTCTCTTATTGAAATACTTTACATATCAACAAAGAACATATCAATATCTCCAACATTTTTGGCAGATATTTTACCTCGGTGGGTACAGGGATATACGTCTTTAATTAGCTCATAGGTACTGGCTGAAACGTTTACCCTGCCTGGTTCTCCGTTGCTTTCCATTCTGCTGGCTACGTTTACAGTATTGCCCCAGATATCATAAGCGTATTTCTTTTTGCCTACCACGCCTGCAACAATCGGCCCCACATGAATACCAACCCGCAACTCCCAGGGAGCCAAACCTTCATCAGCCCTGCGTTGGTTTTTCTTGGCGATATATTGCTGTATTTCCAGGGCAGCTTTCACAATATTGATGGCATGATTCGGGTATTCAGTAGGAATTCCTCCTGCACACATATAGGAGTCTCCGATGGTTTTAATTTTTTCCAGGTTATTCCTTTCAATGATATCATCAAATTCAATGAAGGAATCGTTTAGCTCTTCGATCAGTTCCTGCGGTGTCATTTTATCTGCCAGCTTGGTAAACCCTTTAAAGTCTGTGAACAATACCGATGCGCTTTCATAATAACGAGGAGTAGCATGACCTTGATCTTTTAGTTCATTAGCCACTTCTACCGGTAAAATATTTAGCATCAGGTTTTCAATCTGTACTTTTTGTTTATCCAGCAGAATATTGGTCTTTGTTTTTTGACGATAGCCTCTGTAAATAACGAAAGCTATAATTAGGATCAGTCCAAAAGCAATGGCAAAGATATTCCGCGTGGCAGTTTGCCGGGCGATGTCAAGGTCTTTTAATGCCTGTTCTTTGGTGAGCTTGTTGATGCGCAATTCTTTTTGTGCTATATCAAAATCCAATTGCAGGTTAGCAACCTTTTTATCAGTTTCAAAATTATAAACTGAGTCCTTATAATTTGTATAGAGAGTTTGATAAAAAAGGGCTTGCTTACTATCGCCATTTACTTTATACACTTCCGTAAGTCCGGAATAAATATCCTTCAATTCTTCCAGTGCTCTCAAACTTATCAGCTCTGCTTCAGCCTCTTTGTAAGTTGCCGCAGCTGCTGCCGAATTCCCCTGAGCTAAATAAGTATTGGCAAGTCCTAATATTGCCTTTCCAACATAAAGCTGCGCATTTAGTTTTTTTGCAAGTGCAATGGATTGTTTTTGATACGTTATCGCTTTTTCAAATTCTTTTTTCTGAACATACACTTTTCCAATATCGTTTAATATAAAAGTGGTGGTAACCACTTCCATATTTTTACTGGCGTCTAGTCCCTTCTGAAAATAATAAAGTGAAGAATCTGTTTTTCCGGCAGTGAAATATATATTACCCAGATTGGCATAAATCGTTACAATAGCATCCTGGTCTTCCAGTTCTATACTGATGGGTAGAGCCCGCATCAGATACTGTATGGCTTTGGGGTGGGTGGCCTTCT
>CALRUV010000173.1:0-7764 GCA_943371455.1 Chitinophaga pinensis
TATCTGTTAAAAGGGGTATTTTGTCCTTCGTGGAAAACACCGTTTTGGGCACCGTGTTTTTCCCCGAAAAGCTTGTAGTTAACAATACTTTGTGTATTTTACCGCTTCAAACGAGGCTGAATATCGCAATCGTATGCGTGGAATTTGTAAAAGACCCCGTGTATTTCCCCTTGGTAATTTGTACACGTGTCTGAGTAGTTGTTGACATTTTATTCAGAGCACCGACCATCAAAAAATCCTTTATTCATTGTAAGCTAGTGCTGGCATGGCTTAATAAGTCTATTGTTTATATAGACTTATCAAAGGTTTGCACAGCAACATTAGAATTAAATTAGAAGTTGTAACATTATTTATTGATCTCAGGTAAGTTTTGCTATCCAGTTATTGAGTTTGAAACTGAAGCATTTTCTGAAAGCAGGTTTACCTTAAATGTTTGTATTATGCATTTGCATAAAAAATTAATTGCTTTATTTTTTGGGTTTCTGCCAGTTTTTTTATCAGCCCAACAACTCAAGATTACCGATTTTGTGCTATTTGGCGGAAATGGTAACTGTCCAACCGGTGTTGGTCAAAAAGCACCCCTTAGCCCAGGATGTGCGGTTGTTATTGGAAGCGCTGCAGACATAAAAGGAGGTGCGGTGGGAAGCTATAAATTAATTAAATCCAATACAAATATTGAGGTAAAGGGTAGTTTGTTTAGTGGTGGTATGGTGCAATTGGGTAATAATGCTACTATCAAAGGCAGTATTACGGCAGCCAATTCGGCAAAAATATCTGGAAATGTGATTGATATTGGTAATAAAGCAAGTATTACAGGAAATATTGATGTGTTTGGAAACACACTTATCGGAGCTAATGGCAGTTTTAAGGGAAAACTAACACATCCTACAGGTACTTTATATAGTGGTCCAAATCCAACAGGTGGCAATATCATAGGTATACCTAGTCTTCCTTTACTTCCTTCCATGCCCACCATCAATACTTTTCCAGCGGCAGGAACATTGAATATCTCTTCCAGTAGGGTAATAACGCCAGGTAATTATGGAAATCTAACCTTAACGGGTAAACAAAAAATTACTTTTTCCGGTCCGGGTGTCTATGTTTTTAAACAGATCAAAAACAAGGGCGATAAGAATTATTTCTATTACGATTTTAAAAATAGCGCTACCGGTACTATTAAGATCTATGTGCATGGTGATGTGGATGTGAACATACACACCGTTAAAATTTTAAATGGCGGTAATGCCAACCGTATTTTTCTGGAAACGCATGGTAATGGTGCAACTTCTACCAACGGAACTTATGCATTTAGTTCCGGTGATCGTTCTTCTAAGCATGATGATGATGATAAAAAGGACAAGGATGATAAAGACGATAAAGATGACAAAGGTAAAAGTGTTAAATGGGTAGGTACCGTTTGGGCACCTTTTGCAGGTATTTATTTAGGTTCCGGTTCTGACGAGTCATCTATTACCGGTGCATTCTGGAGTGGAACCCAAGTAAGTATTGGTAATAATGTATCTATTAATTTCTCCCCTTTTATTTTATGTGATGCACCCAATGTAAATGCAGGTGCAGATCAGCGACTTACCTGCGATACTTCTTCTGTTATTCTAAATGCATCTTCGGCTACAATTGGTGCAACATTTATCTGGAAACTGAAAAGAGCATTGCCCTTAACTGATAGTATTGTTGGCAATACTGCTAATACAACTGTTACCACAAAGGGTACTTATTATGTTACCGTAACCAATCCTAATGGCGGTTGCACGGCTGTTGATTCGGCTGTTGTTGTTTACATACCCTGTATTGTTCCTTATTACCCGCCACCAGATAGTGGTAAGGTAACCAAACTCATTGGTGCGGAATTAACCCAGTTAGCCATTAGTACGATTGCTGTACCGGATTCTGTTAAAACCATATTCCGTGTAAATAATGATAGTGTAATGGTAGAAGTTATTGCCAGAACAGGTCAGTATGAAACGCTGAAAACACTATTGCAAACTGCTCCTTATGGTATGACCAACCTGATCAACAATGGTTTGAATACCTTGTTCCTCACTGGTAAAATGCCTATACGTAATCTGAAGAAATTAGATAGTTTACCAACACTGATCAATTTCTGCAGACCCGTATTTCTGCCTATCAGTAATTTTTATGGAACCGGTCGTGCCATTTCTGAAGGCGATAAGAGCCTAGGTACCGATATTGTACGTAACGGATTTAATGTGCAGGGTAAGGGTGTAAAAGTGGGTGTACTATCCGACAGTTATAATAGGGTGGATGATACCGATCCTGCTCGGCGCGACGTAGATGCAGGTGAACTACCCGGCGGTGCTAATGACACCATTAGTCCAACACCTGTAAATGTATTGCTAGATTATCCTTTTGGAACGGCAAGAGACGAGGGAAGGGCGATGTTGCAAATTGTACACGATGTAGCACCCCAGGCAGAACTAGTATTTAGAACTGGTTTTATTAGTCCGGGCGATTTTGCACAAGGCATCATTGAATTATATGAAGCTGGTTGTCAGGTGATTGTGGATGATTTAACCTTTATCACTGAGCCATTTTACCAGGATGGTGTTATAGCCAAAGCGGTAGATTTTGTAACCAGTAAGGGCGTAACCTATATTTCTTCAGCAGGTAATTTCGGCAGTAAATCTTACGAAGGCACTTATATGCCAATAGCCCCACCACCCGGCTATTTAGGAACCGCGCATGATTTTGGTGGCGGCAATAAATACCAGAAAGTAACCTTGGATTCGGGTGTTTATACGATTGTATTACAGTGGCAGGATTTTATTTATTCTAATGGACAGAGTAATACCGGTAGTGGGAATGACCTGGATATTTATATTACAGACAATAGTGGTAACACCATTTTTGGGTATAATAGAGACAATCGCGATGGTGATCCGATTGAAATTTTACCTTTTGAAGTAACCAAGCCAACCCAAGCAAATATTCTCATTACACGTTCTGCCGGCACATCTAATGTGAATTTCAAGTATATCGTGTTTAGGGGAAAAATTGGGTTTGAAAATGGGTACCTGGGTGCTTCATCCATTGTTGGTCAGGCCAATGCTGCCGGCGCCATTACAGTTGGTGCAGCCCAATATATTAATACGCCTAAGTATGGCAACCTCATAGTTCCGCAGAACTATTCATCCATGGGTGGAACATCTATCAATGGTATTAGAAGAAACAAACCAGATTTTCTGGCACCGGATGGCGTTTCCACAACTGTAAAACTAGGAGGAACCCAAACAACAGATTTCCCCTTATTTTATGGTACATCTGCTGCAGCACCTCACCTTGCGGGAACTGTTGCATTGATGATAGAAGCAAAGAAAAAATTCTCTAATGAAACACTAACACCTCAAACGGTTAAATCGCTATTGCAGTCAACTTCTGCAAAGCCGATGACAGTTCAGGCAGGCAGGTATGGTAATGGGTATGATTATTTAACTGGATCCGGACTGGTACAGGGTGATGCAGCTTTAAAAACTTTTGCAAGACCCAAACCAAAGGTTAAAGAATTAGTGTTAGCCGATCCATCCAAAAAAGCGGGTTTACAAGAAGTGGTATTGCGTGTAAAAGGAGATTACCTGAGTGAGAATTCTAAAGTATTGATGTCTGGTACACCATTACCTACAAACTATGTTAGTGAAAATGAAGTAACAGCTACTATTCCCACTTTTATTGGTAATCCGTCTATTAAATTACAAACGGATGGTAAAGCCATCAATGGAAATGATGGCGGTGTTTCTGATGATTCCCTTTTTGTTTTATCACAGGCAAGAAGAACCGTTATTATCTCCGCTAAAAACGAAACCAAAAGGTATGCAGAACAATTGCCCAATTTCAGGTATACTTTATTGGTAGACAGTTTGCCATTGGATTCAACCGGCCTTACACTAGCTAACATGAATATAGCTTCTATTGGTTTCCGCACAACTGCAACCAGTAAAAGTAATATTGGCAATTATACCATTACGCCTTATATAGTACCTGTAAGTGAGGATGATACTGCCGTAAGAGGCGCCAATGAACGCTATAATTTTATTTTTAAAGAGAGCGGTTTAAAAGTTAACCGCATGCCTTTATTGATTACCCCCAATGATCTAAATATCACTTATGGTGATAAGATTACGGGTATTGATTATACCTATACCTATGACGAGAGTTTGATACCTGCGGCAGAGAGACCGGAATTACTCGATTTCATTCAACGTTCACATGAAGCCAATATAGTAGATTCTGTAATTGGTTTAACAGACGATAAAGCAGTAGTAGGCGGCAAGAGCCTAACACAGGCAGATTTGACCAACCTGGGTGTTTTGGCCAGTGGTTATGCTTTAGTAAATGGCTATGCATTGGTGAATGGCTATGCATTGGTAAATGGGTACGCATTGGTGAATGGCTATGCACTGGTTAACGGTTATGCATTAGTGAATGGTTATGCATTGGTAAATGGTTATGCACTGGTTAACGGATATGCATTGGTGAACTCATCAGATCTTGATCCAAACAATAATAGAAATCAGGTAATAATTCTCAATGAGTCTGATGGTAGATCAACGGATCCGGTTACGATAGATAAGGTTTCTAAGTCCATTAATTTGATCACAGGATTGTCTGTTGGATCGCATTATATTGTTCCTGCGGCTTACAGCTCTTATAATTTTGATATCACTTATGGTGTAGGTAACCTGAATGTAACACCGGGCGCACTAACCATTAAAGCAAAAGATACCACCATGAATTTCGGTGGCCCATTGCCCGCATTCTATAGTACGCTTACAGGTATTGCTTATAACGATAAGGTAACAGATATCGTTAGCGGACCGCCAACTTACACGGTATTAGATGCACAGGGCAATGTGGTATTACCTGCGGCTATGAAGCCGGGTACTTACCAGATAATGCCGAGTGCGGCACCATTAACAGCACCATCTAATTATACGGCCAATTACTTGCCGGGTATGTTAACCGTAGTGGGTGATCCATTAACTATCAGGGCGAATGATGTAACCATTACAGAAGGTTCGGCATTACCGGCATTCAGTTCATCCTTTACCGGATTAACCAATGCGGGGGATGCTGCCATCTTATCACCGAATATTACATATACCATAACGGATGCTCAGAATAATATAGTAAGTGGTGTTGGATTGGCAAAAGGTATTTATGTAATTAAGCCGATTATCAATAATGCAACCATAGGTGCCAATTACCTGAAGCAATATGTATATGGCATCTTGTATGTGAAATAAAAGGCAATTAATATAGTAGTAAAGAAGAACAGATTATTATTTGAAAGAATTATCAGAAAGCGGTTATTGCATCAGTATACAATTGATGTTTGGCTGTTTGTATAAAAAATGAATTATGAAGCGAAACATGCTACCATTTATAGCGCTTTTAAAGAAAAGCAGTTTACTTTTTGCTTTTTTTATAACAACCATTAGTTTCACTGCTAATGCGCAGGGGTTATTTACCCCAGTGGCTAGTGCGGTAAATACCGGAGGCAATTGTTACAGGCTTACAACAGAAACTGTGTCTGATAAAGGTGCCGTTTGGAATAATACTAAAATTAGCCTGCTTTCGAATTTTGATATTTCATATACTTTCAATTTCGGAACCAGATCTGGTTATTCAGGCGGTGATGGAATGGCTTTTATATTGCAACCTACAGGATTGACACAAATTGGTACTTCTGGAAGTGGAAAAGGTTATGGTAACATTTATGATGGGAATGGAAATATTACTACAGCGGGTATTTCACCTTCTGTAGTTGTTGAGTATGATAACTATGATGATAATGGGGGCAGCAATGCTCTTCTTTCCTTACTATTTAACGGAGATTACAGGCGTACAAACCCTGACAATGTGGGCGTACCCCAGCAGTCTATTGGGTTTGTAAACGATGGACTAGATCACACACAGAGAGTAACCTGGAATGCATCTACAAAAACCATGACGGTTTATACAGATGGGGTTCAAAGGTTTACATATACAAGGGATTTTATAACAGATATTTTTGCAGGTCAGGATGAAGTATATTTTGGATTTACGGCAGCCACGGGTGGTTCAGTTAACCAATATTCGGTTTGTTATAATGCGGAACTATCAACATTTAGTACAGCACTTTTAACGCCATCCTTAGGACAGATTTTTGATGCTTGTGCTGGGGGTGCTTCAGGAATGGCAACCATTAATGTTCAGGGAGGTACAAAACCTTATGCAGTTACCCTTTATGGCAATAATAATTTTTTCACACAAACAGGTATCAACGCAAATTCGGTAACCTTTTCTAATTTACCAGCTGATGTATATCTTGTTGAAGTCATAGACGGTATTAACGATGAAAATTCTGATTTAAGTTTTACCATTAATGACAATCCAACGCCAATAATTACAGCATCGGGGCCTTTAACTTTTTGTGAAGGTGGGTCAGTAGTGTTAACTGCTAGTTCCGGAACTTCTTATGCATGGAGTACTGGAGAAACTACGCAATCAATAACAGTATCAACTAGTGGCATTTATAATGTTACTATAACTAATGGAAATTGTGGATCAACAGGAGAACCAACTGTTGTAACGGTAAATCCTTCACCTGTAACACCTAGTTTTTTTGCCTTAAATACTACTGAATTCTGTGAAGGAGGCTCACTAACAATAACCGTTGCAAATGTTCAATCAGGGGTAAGTTACCAGTGGTTGCAATCATTAAATGGTGGTTTTGCTAATCCAATGCCCGGAGAAACAGGAACAAGTCTGCTGGTTACCTCAGAAGGTAGGTATACGGTTATGGCATCGAATAGTTGTGGTGCGATGGCTTCGGGAACCTATCAAATATTTGTTAATCCAAAACCTACCATTAGTGCGGTAACCGGAAATGCCACCATTTGTTCCGGTAGTACCACCACTTTAACGGCCAGTTCAGCAGCATTTGGTTCAACTTTCCTATGGAGTGAAGTAATTATTGGCGGTGGCGTTTTTGGCTCAAATGCAAGAGTTGTAGTTGGAGCAGGTGCAGTATTCACTACTCCTGCTTTATTGGCTAATGCAACTTATGAAGTAATGGTAACCGATGTGAATGGTTGTGAGTCTGATCCCCAAACGTTTAATGTAACTGTAGAACCGGCTTTAACCACACCTACCATTTCTGCATCAGCAACAACAGTTTGTACAGGAGCAACTACCACTATTAGTGTAACCAATATAGATCCTTCACTTACTTATCAGTGGTATAAAGATGGCATCATAATTAATGGTGCTACCGGTACAACCTATGAAGGATCCCCAGGAAATCACCAGGTTTTTGCAAGCGACGGATCTTGCTCAGCATTTTCAACATCTTTATTTATCAATGAAAGATTTGTTACCGCCCCATTAGATTTTACGGTTACCAGCTCAAATAGTTGTGGCGGACCCAATACCGGTATGATTGACCAGGGTCCATTTACGGGTGGCGGATTTTCTTATGTTAACCTTGGTTGGACAGGCCCCAATGGCTTTTTCAGGGACGATGTTTCCATGTTAAGTAATCTGGCAGCAGGAACCTATACATTAGGTGTGAGAGATTTTTGTGGTACGGTTGTTTCCAAAACGGTTACGATTCTGCAGGGCACGAGTTTTGATCAAAATCTTTCCATATCCGGATCATCTGTACTTTGTGTAGGGGGATCGGTGCGGATTACTGCTGCACCTGGTGCAACGGTGTATAGCTGGAATAAATTAATCAATGGTACGCTT
>CALRUV010000174.1:0-7728 GCA_943371455.1 Chitinophaga pinensis
TTTCGGATTGGTGACCCAGGGCTCTTTCAAGATCTTTCTTTAAACGTTGGTTCTCCTTTTGCAAATGCGACTGCTGCCTCAACAAAAGTTGAAGTTTTTCCTGTATACTTTTCATCTGAAGATCAAGGTCAGCCATGATACTAATATAATCCCAATGCAGAATATGGAAGAATTTTTACTGCACTTCTTATTAACGGAATGTTACCTAATTTATTTTCTTATTTCTGCTGACAGCTCTTTTTCAAATCCCTGAACCAGTTTTGCCACCATTGCATCCACTTCCTTGTCGGTTAATGTTTTTTCATCATCAGCAAAGGTAAAACTGATGGCAACCGACTTTTTATCGGCACCCAGTTTATCACTTTCAAACACATCAAATAGTCTGATATCCTTCAATTTTGCCAGTTTGGCCTGCCCTACTGTTTGTTCAATGGCGGCAAAGCTGGTGTTACTGCTAACAACCATTGCCAGGTCGCGCTGCATTACCGGAAACTTGTTCACTTCCTTATAAAGAATTTTTTTGGCTGCAACAACATCTACCAGTTTACCAAAATCGATGGTAAGGGTATAAACAGCTTGCTTAATGTCAAAATCAAGACGTTTTTGTGCGGTAACTTCTGCCAAATTACCCATTAGCTTTTTCCCTGCGTACAAAGAAAGATGGAGCCTTTCAGTAGCTTCTTCATATTTGATAGTTTCCAGGCCTAATAATTGAAAAATGGCTGATGCTATCCCTTTCAGGTAAAAGAAGTCCAATGCCTTACCTTTTTGCAACCAATTATCTTGCTGATCAAAACCCGTTATATAAAGGCACAATTGTTCTTCTTCCAGGTAAGAACCAATTTCTGTACTGGTATAAATTTTCCCAAATTCAAATAACCGGAGGTCATTGTTTCTTCTGTTCAGATTATAGGCAACTGTTTCCAAACCTGTTTCTAACATAGAAGGTCTTAATACATTTAAATCCTCACTCAAGTTATTTAACATCTTTACAGTAGTACCTGAAACTGTTTCATCAAAGTATTTGCTATTGGTAATAGAATTGGTGAGTATTTCAACAAAGCCCTGTCCTACCAAATAATTAGCGATCTTTTCTTTCAGCGATTCTTTAAAACCCAATTGTTCTATAGCAGGACTGATTGTGATGGTGCTGGGTATTTCAATATTATCTAACCCATCAATACGCAGTATTTCTTCCACAATATCTGCACCAATACTGATATCGGGTTTGCTGTAAGGTACAGCCACCCTTAACTCATCCTGCCCTTCCCTGATTATTTCAAAACCAAGTGACGTAAGTATTTTGGTGATTTTATCTGAGTGATAATTCTTACCACTGAGTTTTTTTAGGTAGTGATTTTTAAGTACGACTTCTGTTTTGGGTTTGGGATTGGGATAAACATCAATGAGTTCGCTGCTGATCACTCCACCCGCTATTTCTTTAATGAGTAATGCGGCTCTTTTTAAAACATTAACGGTATTAGAAATATCAACTCCTTTCTCAAACCTGGTAGCAGCATCGGTTCTAAGGTTATGAAACACCGAGGTTTTACGGATACTCAGCGGATGAAACCAGGCACTTTCCAGAAATATACTGGTAGTGTCACTATTAACCCCACTATGTAAACCACCAAATACTCCGGCGATACACATACCTTCTTTTTTATTGCAGATCATCAGGTCTTCCGCATTCAATTTTCTTTCTTTCTCATCTAATGTTACAAAGCCGGAACCTGCAGGTAAAGTTTTTACAATGATCTCATTGCCTTCAATGGCATCTGCATCAAATGCATGCAGTGGCTGACCCGTTTCGTGAAGGATAAAATTGGTGACATCAACGATATTATTGATGCTTCTTTGACCAATTACCTGTAACCTGTTCTTTAACCAAAGAGGTGATTCTGCAACCTTGATACCAGAAATGGTAACACCTGCATAACGCTCACAGGCGGCTTCATTTTCAAGGGTTACTTTGATAGGTCGACTATTATTATCAGTTTTAAAATTATTGGTAAATGGTGTTTTTACTTTGGCATCTTTCTGGTGATAACTCAGGTAAGCACATACATCTCTGGCAACACCCAGGTGGCTCATGGCATCCATTCTATTGGGTGTAAGCCCAATTTCATAAACCCAGTCTGAATAAGGTTTGAAATAATCTGCCGCGGGCATTCCTACTGTTGTTTCTGCAGGTAATACCAGAATTCCCTCATGACCCAAACCCAGGCCAATTTCATCTTCTGCGCAAATCATTCCAAAGCTTTCTACAGACCTGATTTTTGCCACACGCATGGTTAAAGGATCCCCTTTTACTGGATAAATGGTGGTGCCTACTGTTGCAACTACTACTTTTTGTCCAACAGCTACATTAGAAGCACCACAAACAATTTGTAAGGGATCTGCTGCGCCAATATTAACCTTGGTAACCTTTAATTTATCGGCATTTGGGTGTTGGTTACATTCCAATACTTCGCCAATTATTAAGCCTTTCAACCCTCCCTGAACAGACTCAAATTTTTCCAGACTCTCTACTTCCAAACCGATAGAAGTAAGGATCTTGGATAACTTCTCGGGGTCGATCGTTTCAGGTAAATATTCACATAACCATTGGTAACTGATTGTCATAGTTGCTTGCTCTTTACGGGCAGCAAAAATAGGTGATAAAGTTAACTTACACCTTAAGAGGGCTAATAGTGGCCATAAGTAAGCTTTTACGCATAGAATGCCGCTGTGTTAACTACACTTTGTACGGGATTTGGAAGGCTAAATTTCCCGAAAATACCCCTGATGAACCTAAATTAGTTTACGGTTAGTTACTTCATTTCTTCAAAAAAGGCCATTGTTTGAAAGAAAATCTTTCTGCACAGCACAATGTTAATTTCTCCGGTAAAACATCGGAAAACTTTTGCAAATAGTGGATAACCATTGTAATTTGTGTGAATAGGGATAAGAAAGTTGTGAATAGAGTTGTGAATACCTGTGGATGAAAAATAAAAGAAAAAGTTTTTTACGCCCTCTTACTATCCCATATATTCGTTCACCCTGACCCTGTTGGTAACAATTCCGTAACATAGCCATTAGCAGCCGGCAAAGGGAATGAAAAGAAATACTAACCCCTATTGAATTGAATTTATAATGGAATTGACCAGCATCAACAAAGATAGAAAAAGAAGAAAACCTTCGATAGATATGACCACCATGGTGTATGGCAAGGTTCCTCCACAGGCAAGAGAGCTGGAGGAAGCTGTATTGGGTGCCATCATGCTTGAAAAAAGTGCTTTTGATACGGTTACAGAAATTGTAAAACCAGAATGTTTTTATGTAGAAGCGCACCAGCTCATCTATAAAGCCATGCAGGGCTTACAGCAGAAGAGCATGCCTATTGATATTCTTACGGTAGTGGAAGAGTTGAAGATGCGGGAACAGTTGGATACCGTTGGCGGTCCCTACTATGTTACCAAACTTACCAACTCAGTTGTATCAACAGCAAATATCGATGCACACGCCAGGATTGTTTTACAAAAATTTATTCAAAGGGAACTGATACGCATAAGCGGAGAGATCATTGGAGACGCTTATGAAGACAGCACGGATGTATTTGATTTACTGGATGACAGTGAAACAAAAATGTTCAATATCACCAACAATTATCTTAAGAAAAACTTTGAAGATATCGGGAATGTTTTGGCAAAAACCATTAATCGTATTGATGAACTAAGAACCAAGACCGAAGATATTTCCGGCGTTCCCAGCGGGTTCGCAACATTAGACAGGGTAACTTATGGCTGGCAGCCAACCGATCTGATCATACTTGCGGCAAGACCTTCTGTTGGTAAAACTGCTTTTGCCCTTAACCTTGCCAGGAATGCGGCTCTTCACCCCACAAAACCCATTGCAGTTGGTTTTTTCTCCTTGGAGATGAGTGCTTCTCAATTGGTACAACGTATCCTAAGTGCGGAGAGTGAAATTAAAATGGAAAAGATCAGCCGCGGTAAATTGGAAAACCACGAGTACGAGCAATTACTGAGTAAGGGTATTAAAAAATTAGAAGTTGCCCCAATTTTCATAGACGATACTGCTGCACTGAATATTTTCGAGTTTCGTGCCAAAGCCAGGAGACTGGTAAATAAACACAATGTTGGTGTGATCATTATTGACTACCTGCAGCTAATGAGTGGCACAGGCGATAGGGGCAGTAACCGTGAACAGGAGATCAGTAATATCTCCCGTAACCTGAAAGCACTGGCCAAAGAACTCAATGTACCCATCATTGCACTTAGCCAGTTGAGTCGTGCCGTTGAAACCAGGAAAGAAAGTAAAATGCCTCAATTAAGCGATCTGCGGGAATCAGGTGCCATTGAGCAGGATGCAGACATGGTTATGTTCATCTACCGTCCGGAATATTACGAAGTGATGAATAACGAAAATGGGGAAAGCACCCATGGTGAAACACATATCAGAATTGCCAAACACCGAAATGGATCATTGGAAACCATCAAACTCAGGGCTAAGCTGGATATTCAAAAATTTGAGGAATGGGATGGCGACAGTGGTATTCCAGGATTACCTTCCAATTATAAATCTCTTGGCACTGCCACACCGCCCAATGCAGGAGGAGGAGGCGATACCAGCAAACTTTATATTCAGAAAGGAAGTAAAATGAATCAAAATTTTGATGATGGTATCGATAATGAAGAACCCTTTTAAATAAACGCCTTACTCCTTTCTTATTTGCATGTCATTACCGTATTTTTTTGAAAGTGATACCCCGGAACTTCATTCTCTTTTCACTTTAAGTGAAGACTCCAGTAAACATTGTACGCAGGTATTACGCATGAAAACAGGCGAAGCACTTCAAATCACCAATGGAAAAGGGGATTTGTTCAAAGCAAGCATTGTTAGTGAGGACAAGAAAAGAACAGTGGTAAAAATGGAAGAATGCTCCAAATTTACCCTTCCCGAAAAAAAAATCAGTATCGCTATTTCCTTGCTAAAAAATGCCAGTCGCTTTGAGTGGTTTTTGGAAAAAGCTACAGAGATAGGTGTTCATGCCATTCAGCCTTTCATTAGTTCCCGAACAGAGCATCATCGCTTCAGGCTTGATCGTATGCAGGGGATATTGATCGCAGCCATGTTACAAAGCCAACAAAGCTTTTTACCGGAATTAGCAGAACCCATTCCCTTTACTACATTAGTTAGCCAATCTAGTTTTGCCCAAAAACTGGTAGCCCATTGCGAAAATGGCAGCAAAGAAACTTTGATCAGCTTAGCTCCAGCAAGTAGTACCCAGATACTGATTGGGCCGGAAGGTGATTTTACTACAGAAGAAATTAAACTGGCAATGGATATGGGTTACCAGCCGGTTAGTTTGGGCAATACTCGTTTGCGAACAGAAACAGCAGGCATGGTAGCTGCCAGTATTTTGGCCAGCCGATAAATAACCGTTTTACTTTTCAATTTCCATATTCCTTACATTCGTTTTTGAATTTTTCTGCTATGCAAGTGATAGAAGTCAATAGTGAGGATACCGTAAAGGATTTTCTACTGGTAAATGTTCTCATGAACAAAGGAAATAGTGCATATATCCAGCCATTAGATAATGAAGTGAAGGAAGTATTTGATCCAGCCAAGAACAAAGCACACAAATACGGGGAAACAAAAAGATGGCTGGCAAAAGACGACCAGGGTAACCTGATAGGCAGAATTGCAGCTTTTACCAATTCGAAATATGTAAACAAGGGAACAGAATTTCCTACCGGTTGTATAGGATTTTTCGACTGCATCAATGACCAGGCTTTGGCAAATGTTTTATTTGATACGGCAAAAAAATGGTTACAGGAAAAAGGCATGGAAGCCATGGATGGGCCCATCAATTTTGGCGACAGGGATAAATGGTGGGGGTTGATGGTGGAAGGGTTTGACAGTGAACCAATGTATGGCATGTCATTCAACCCACCTTACTATGAAAGTCTTTTTACCGGGTACGGATTTCAGAATTATTATAACCAGTATTATTATTCGATGTTAGTTGACGATCCTTTGCCTGCAAGGTTTCCGGAACGTCATGCAAAATTTAAAGCAAAAGCGGGTTATGATGCAAGGCACCTGACATTTGACAAAATGGAAAAATATGCTGCAGACTTCGCTACCGTTTACAATGCAGCATGGGCCCAGCACGGCGAGGCAAAAGAGATCACGCATGAACAGGTGATCAAACTCTTTAATAAGATGAAACCCGTTATGGATCCGCGAATGGTTTGGTTTGCCTATTTTAAAGACGAGCCGATTGCTATGTTCATCAACATTCCGGATATCAACCAGTATTTTAAATATTTCAATGGCAAATTTGGTATCTGGCAAAAGCTCCAATTATTGTGGATGAAATTCAGAGGAACCAACAAACGCCTTACCGGACTTGCATTTGGCGTTGTGCCCAAATACCAGGCGCTGGGTATTGATAGCTTCCTCATTTATGAATGCGGTTTGCTGGTACAAAACAAAGGATGGTACCACCAATATGAAATGGGTTGGGCCGGTGACTGGAATCCGAAAATGATCAATATCTATAAAAGCCTGGGAGGCAAACAAAGCAGGAGGATGATCACTTTCCGCTACCTGTTTGATGAGAACAAAAGCTTTGAAAGACATCCGGAGATGGAATACAAATAAAGATACAAGGGTCAAGGAACAAGAGTCAAGGAACAAGAATCAAGATATAGGGAAAATAAACTTATGGGTATTGTGTAAAACTCGCTCGATTCTTCTCCTTTGAAGCTTGGGTCTTATGCTTATCTTGCAACACTGTTATGGAGAATAAATTTATCGTTTCCGCACGTAAATACAGGCCACAAAATTTTAATACGGTGGTGGGGCAGGCGCATATCACAACTACCCTGAAAAATGCCATCAGAAATAACCAATTGGCACATGCATTTCTCTTTTGCGGTCCCAGAGGTGTTGGTAAAACCACTTGCGCAAGAATACTGGCAAAAACCATTAACTGCACCAATCAGACTGCTGATGGGGAAGCATGTAATACCTGCAACAGCTGTGTTTCATTTGATGCAGGTGCTTCCTTAAATATTCATGAACTTGATGCAGCAAGTAATAATTCAGTTGATGATATCAGAACACTGGTAGAACAGGTAAGATTTGCGCCACAGGCTGGTAAATACAAAGTATACATAGTGGATGAGGTACACATGCTTAGTGCCAGTGCCTTCAATGCCTTCCTAAAAACACTGGAAGAGCCACCTCCCTTTGCCATCTTTATTTTGGCAACCACAGAAAAACATAAGATTCTTCCCACCATATTGAGTCGCTGCCAGATCTTCGATTTCAAAAGAATAACCAATGATGATACGGTTATGCACCTTCAGGAAATTGTTGCCAAGGAAGAAATAAAAGCAGAAAAAGCAGCATTGCAGGTTATTGCGCAGAAAAGTGAGGGCTGCATGCGGGATTCATTGAGCATTTTAGATAAGATTGTCAGCTTTACCAATGGCTCCGTTACTTATCAAAATACTTTAGAGCACCTGAATATTTTGGATGAGGATTATTTTTTCAGGTTACTGGATGCAATGCAGCAACAGGACCTTGCTTCAGCCATGCTATTACATGATGAGATCAACCGCAAAGGATTTGAAGGCGATCTGGTGCTGAATGGGTTTGCAGAATTTATCCGAAACTTACTGGTTTGTAAAGATGAAAAATCTGCCTCTCTTTTAG
>CALRUV010000175.1:0-7705 GCA_943371455.1 Chitinophaga pinensis
TGATAGTAAATGAAAACTTAGGAGAAAATTCTTCCGAACACTTGTGGTCGCCTGACCAACATCTTTGGTTAGCATTTGGCCAATGTTGGTGTTATCATCAACATCAAAGCAATAAAATCTTGGCCAATGTTGGCGTTTTCACCAACATCCAAACGAAAAAATTATTTATCATTCAACCCAATCGCAAACCCAAACATCGCAGCAACCAATGCTAAATGAACAAACAAAACTGCCTTCTGCCAGTTTGGTCTGTCAGTCCATTTTTGTTCAGGATTGAATGGATCAAAAGCCAGTCCGATACCCATCGAGGATGCAGCTTGCATATAGTCTTTCGAAAAACAGGCCTGGTAAATAGCTAAGCATAAAAATCCCAGATAAAGTACTTTGTTGAAAGGCGTTTTCATGATTAAACTTTTAATAATAGGAAATTCATTTATCAAGTAGTAATTAATGGATTATGCTGGTTTATGAGTCAACAGTATATAGTAGCCGAAAATTCCCTTTTCTAGTGCATCTGCCTGTTTGCCGGATTCTTTGAAATTAGTATACTTAATATTAGATATGATTCTTAGCTTTTTTAATACTTCGGCAAGTGGGTTTAACTTTTTAATCATTTTTCTAAGATTTTTATAGGAAATAAACATATTCTTACTAATATCTCTACTTTCAAAATTAACGAAACCTTCTTTTGCTGCATTGGCCTGATGCTCTTCTAGGGTGTCAATATCAGGAACCGCCCATGCATTAAAAATATTTTTTAAAAACTTTTCATTTTCAGGGCTTAATTGCCTGGAAGATCGAATTGAATCTGCTATCACCAATCTTCCGCCAGGTTTTAGTAATCTGAAAGCTTCTTTATAAAAATGTGATTTGTCTAAAGAATGGCATTGGCTTTCTAAAGCCCAAACAACTTCAAAACTATTATCTGCAAAAGGGGTATCCAAATAATTTGCTGTAATAAATTCTACGCCATGAATATTTTGTTTTTGAGCCTTCTTATTTGCCTCTTCAATCTGACTGTTAACAATAGAAATTCCGGTTACATGGGCATTCCTGTTTTGAATTAACCAGAATGCTGAATTTCCAAATCCAAAGCCGGCGTCCAGCACTTTGGTGCCTTCTTTGATATTAGCCTGGTCGGCCATAATTTCATTAATTCGTAAAACTGCATCTTCGTGTTTATTTGCATTTTCGTCGTAATAGCCAAAATGAAGTGCAGGACTAGTTTTTAATTTCCAATTCCAAATAAGTTTATATTCAAAATGAGTTGTATTATAGTAATTTTAAATTTCTTCCGTATTGTTTTTTGGGGTCATAATTTAAATGGTTTACACAACTAGGTTCAAAAATTAAAATACAATTATAAAATGAATACAATACTTAAAATTAATGGTTTAAATACTTGCGTTAAGCGAAAAAGGATGTTCATCTGTATTCAGAAATAATATAACTGGATTTAATTATTTTTTATGAGGTGTTTATAATATTTTTTCTATAGTATATTGAGAAAATAACTTGTCACATTTTCCAAGAAACGGGTTCTTTACACATTAATTTCATTACTAAAAATAAATTAATTGGTTTTGTCATATCAAGAATTAGTGCTTCCCTTGGTAATTTTTTTAAATCGGGCAATTGATTAGCAGAACCCTTTATTTTCATCAATTGTTGCAAAACTAAATGGCTCATTGACGCAATTGTAAATATTGTATAAATAAAGCACTCTTTACTTTTTTTAGGAAATGGTAGTTCTAAAACATTTTTTTGTAAGAGGGTTACAAGGTTCATATAAAAAGTATTAAAATCTTGCGGATCCTTCATTCTTGTCGGCAATGTGTTTATACCTTCTTGAATATTTTCAAAAATATCCATTAAATCGTCAGTAAATTGCGCTATTACTCCCAATTGGTACCAGCAATTTAGTTCATCCTCTAAAGTGTCTTCATCTAAATAAAAGTGACATAGAAGAACCGAGGGTCCACCCTTATTGATAGTGATGCGTTTTATATCTTCATCGCTTATAAAAGGATTTGCCTGTTTTTGTGACTCGATTTGCGCTTCATATATTTCTTTGCTTACTTTCTGGTAGTACTCTTTGTTTTTAACATATTTCTTTAGTAGTAGATGTGCATATAAAAATATTTTTTCTTCTTTTGAGGATGGCAGGTATTCTTCCGGATTAAATGAAATCCTATATAATTCTTCTTCTGATAATTCTTTTTTATCTGTGAAGTCATCATATAGTACACCGCAAAGGAAATACAGCAACATTCTCTCCTTTTCGCCAGTATTTGTTTTACGGTTACGAAGTTGGGTGAATGGTGTAGCTGCCAAAATTAGAGTAGCACGGTATCCATTGACAATTCTATCTACTATGGATTTTTTCAGCTTACATTCAAACTTTTTTTCTAATGCTTGTACATAATGATTACCCCATCTTGTTTCCTTTTTTAGGGTATATAATGTTTCAATACCCCAGTACAACATTTTGACTGTTTGTGTAAATTGATTAATGATATTATTTTTAGATGATGAAGACATTGATTTTATTAATTTCTTAACAGCATTTTAAAAAATTTGATATTAGGATTTGAATTAAGAGAATGGTTAAGACTCAAAATTTCATAAGAATACAACTAAACCTTAAATATTATTAGAACATTACAAATGTTAAAGATGCTTATTTCTCTGATATTAAGATTTCTGAAACTATACCAGTTTAGATAAATGATTTAAGGTTGACAAGCTTTTTAAACCAGCATCATTTATTTGTCAAATACAAAAATACACATGAAATGGGAAACTCAATATATGTAATCAAAATACGGTAATTATTCTATTGCAAAATGATTATTGCTGAACTTCACTTTCTTATGCCTGTTAACTGATTTTTTACATAGTTTTGATTTCAGAGTCAAGATATTTATTTTATGATTCAATCGGATGTTTGCTTTATAGGAGCAAGGCCTGCTGGAGTAACTACTTCATTAGTTTTGTCGAAAATGAAAAACGCACATATCATCTTAGATGCTGCAATATTTCCCAGAGATAAAGTGTGTGGAGATGGATTAGATACTACTGTAATGCGTGTTTTGAATAGTATAGAACCAGGAACTGTGGAAAGAGAAATTTTGCCAAATACAAATTTTATAAAGAGCCATTCTATTCTTACTCATTTTAATAAATCATAACAATTTAAAATTAACGTTACGGAGAGTAGTACTTTTTCTGATTATCCCATTTTTTGTTTTACCAAAAGAAGCTATTTTGACAACTATTTGATCAATAAACTCAATCCACTATATGCACAATTTTTCCAAGGTACTAGAGTTGAACGCATATTACATGATAGCTCCAGAAAAATAATTTATGCTAATCAGGATGGGAAAGAATTACAAATTGAAACAAAAATCATAGTCGGTGCTGATGGAGATCACTCAACTGTATTAAGATCATTAGGGGCTAGAAAAATTGACAGAAAACATTATGCCGGCGCTTTAAGGCAATATTGGAAGGGAATTACTGAATTACAAACTGATATTTTTGAATTGTATTTTCCAAAATCATTTCCCCTTGGCTATTTATAGATCTTTCCTTTATCTAATGGAGATGCAAATGTAGGTATAGGAATGCCAAGTGAAATAATTATCAAGAATAATATTGACTTAAAAAAGGTAATGACAGATTTGATTGCAAATGATCCAGTTTTAAATAAGCGTTTTAAGGATGCAATTCCGCTTGAAACTATGAAAGGGTATGGTCTTCCACTTGCTTCTTTGCAAAGAAAGGTATATGGGGATGCCTGGTTACTAACTGGTGATGCAGCTTCTCTTGTTTGTCCTACAACAGGAGAAGGGATAGGTCCGGCGATGTTGAGTGGATATATTGCTGCTCATTTTATTGAACGTGCGATACAGCAAAATGATTTTTCAGCTGATATATTCAGGCACTATGATAGAGAAGTATATAAACGATTGAAAGACGATATTAAAGTATATCAATTACTTCAGAATTTATCTCCAAAGTTGTACAGTTTCTTTTTAAATTATATTATGTCATTCCCTATTGTCAAAAAAAAGACGATTAAATATTTTAATAGAAAAATTGAACTGGCATGTACAGAGAAAATTCCAGTCAGTTTTGATTAATGATAAAAAAACTATTTTTTAAATAGTCGAATCTATCCAATTAGATTCTATTTAGATCTTTAATGTATTTTTTCAATGTGTTTGAGTAGACAGGAAAATTCCCAATATTGAATACAAGAACTATAATCCATCAATCATTGATTTGAAGTTATACGATACCAATAGAACCCTTCAAGATTTGAATGAGACATTGCACCATTCAGAGAATACCTTAAAAATAACACACCTTTATTGGAGGACTTGGTATTATTTTATGAGAAAGTGGATAATAAACCCAAAAAGAAGATACTCAGCTGCATTTTTAATGGAAAACTTCATTTTGACGAAGAGAAAAATGCCGCAGGAATATTCACCCAACCCATACAATTATTAGTAAATTCCAGTAAGATTTTGGAGAATTCTAAAAATCAAAAAGAGGTCATTTCTGCCCTCTTACATTTTTTGGCTCCCCTTTTCCTCGAAAGATGCAACTATAGTACCTTGATTGAGTATGTAACAATCGGGAAATTAAAGGATTAAACTTCCTGTAATTTTAAAAGAAGGACTTAATCACATCTCTGAAAATCAAGAAGAGAAACACAAGTACACCCACGATAACTTCATTTCGGTACTTTTTAAGGAATTGAATTAGCTTATCCATAAAATAAAAAAGGTTACACTTTAAAAGTATAACCTTTTTATCATTCATGCTCCCCTTACGGAAGAAAGATGCAACTATAATGCGATGATTGAGAATCTTGCTATCAGGAAATTATTTAACAATCCCACGCTCATCAATCGTAAATAACCACTCTTGGTCGTAACAATCATTGGATACATTGAACGTTGCACAAACTTGCTTGGTTGCTACTATTTGGTATAAATTATCCTCAACTGCCGCTATTCTTAATCCATAATCGTTCAAGAATTCTCCGTAGGTTTTTTGCCAAAGAGTTTCTCCTTTGGAACTAACTTTTACAATTAATACATCGTAATTACCCTTCCCAAAAGAGCTTGTAGACCCAACTACGATGTAACTGCCATCTTTAGTTCTAACCACCTGTCCTGCCTTATCATAACTTGTTCCACCTATGATACGCTTCCATAATACATTACCCTTGTCGTCTTTTTTAACAAGCTCAATATCACACTCATTTTTAGTGCCACAGTTGATGGTTGAAACGGATATGGTTGAATTATCAGTTAGATTAACAAACAATGATTTCAAATCTTTGAAATATAGTAAGCCGAATGCAACTGTTATTAGCACCAATAGTGTTTTCATATTTCTTTTGATTAAGGTTTTAATATCTACAAAAAGGTTACTAAAGTTGGAAATGACTATTTTGAATTCAAATTTTCCATCATTTCCACCATTTGGAACTTCATTCAATTTTACGTCCAATGCCGCTCCAATAGCATTTAGTGAATAAATGCTTGGCGTTACTTCACTATTTTCTATTCTTTGAATGGTTCTTACTGCAATCCCACTTTTTTCAGATAGTTCGTTTTGCGTAAACCCCTTTGAAATTCTGATTTCTTTTATGTGCTCTCCTATTTTCATTTTACAAATGTATAAGGAATAATCAGCGGTAAAAACGACTTCTAAGCGTCATTTAGGTGACAGGAGTAGAAATTTGGTATTTAAGTTTGATTAAAAAGAGGCAACAACCCTAACTCAGGGATGCACAAAGAAAAAGCCATCCCTAGAAATCGGGAAGGTTTGTCCAATATGGCTCCCGTTACTGAGCGAATTTGCAATTTCAAGTTTGTAAAATTTTAAACTAACGGTTCAATATTTAAAAGAATTTCTTGTCGTCTGGCTCTATCCCAATTATCCATCAATTCTTTTTGATGCAAAGCTGTCCACTCGGTTACAATTCCCAAAACTCTTGGAGGTAACTAACCACTAAAAACCTCATTCTTTTCAATATCGATCAAAGCTTCAAACTGTGCATATACAGCATGAAAATGTGGGGGATTATCATCCCGGTAGAACATCCGGATAATAATGCCAAGGAAAAAACTAATTTGTGGCATAAACAGGTGAAGATGGGAGAGCAGATGCAGGATTTTTGCCTGATAACTCAGAATATATTGAAGCAATATCTATTTCAAGATCCTCTGACCATGCAATTGAAAAACCGGTGTAATACACTTTTGAAAACAGTTCTTGGTTTTTCAAAACTTGAAATACACCCAGTTGTACCAAATCGTCCAATTGCACATCACCTTCAATCCCATCTTCAAATAAAACATGTATGCTGTAATCTTTCAGGTATTTTACTTCAAGGACCTTCATGTCTTGAATTTGCAAAAGTATTTGTGTAAAAAAGAAGCCAAAATTTATTTACACTTGGTTTTAGGTCTATTATAAAATAAAAAGAGATCTAAAAGACCTCTTTTTCCTGCTCCCCTTACTGCGGAAAGTTGCAACTGATATATCTTTTAGTCGTAATGAAATCTGCACTTTGCAATTTGAATTTCATCGTCAACAACCCTGTAAATTAATCTGTGTTCCTCATCGATTCTTCTGGACCAGAATCCTGCATAGTTAAATCGTAAAGCTTCTGGTTTTCCTATTCCTTCATAAGGACTTCGTGAAATATCTTTTAATAATTCATTAATTCGCTTTAGTTTTTGTTTATCATTTTTTTGCCAAAAGAGATAATCCTCCCATGATAGTTCTGTAAAAACAAACTTCATTAGTCAATGAGTTTTTTAGATACTTTCTTGCCTGAATTTAATGCTTTAACAGACGCATCTAATCTTTGTTGATTAATCCTGGATGACAATTCATGTTGGGTAGTTCTCAGTGAATTGTATTCGTCCAATGAAATAACCACAACGCCAGTATCTTTTCCACGGTTGATAATCAGGGTTTCAAAGCTTTGGGTAACCTTATCGAGATAACCCTTGGTGTCCTTGCGAAAAGCTGAAAGTGTAGCTGTAAGCATATTTGTACTTAATTGCGTACAAATATATGTACATTTTTTATACAAGTCCAAATAAAAAAAGGTTATACTATCAAAGTATAACCCTTTTACTTTTCGCTCCCCCTTGTAAACAGAAACTGCAACTTTTCTTCCTTTATTGAATACATAACTTTCAGAAAATTAATGAGTTAGGCATCTTCTGTAAATCAGACAAGAATGTTTTTTCAAATTCTACTTCGGAAAATTACATTTTATATGTAAAGTTTACTTTACATATAAAAAATCTACTTACATTTATAAAAAAAATGAAAAAGGCAATCCTACTTCCATTCTATTTTAAAAAAATTGGAATAATATTATTCCCTTTTGGGCTATTTATTTGGTGTTTAACTCAATTAGGTTATTTAAATGGTATTGTGAGAAATCAAAATGGTAATGCTAATTTTTTTTATTCGCCTATACTCATTATTTCATTTTTTAGTTTCATTTCAGGACTATATTTTTTAATCTTTGATAAAGAGAAAATCGAAGATGAATTTATTGCTAATATTCGGCTAGAATCCTTTCAAAGAGCTTCATTTTTACAATTTGAATATTTTCTTGTTGCCTTCCTTTTCATGTTAATATTTAAGAAAGAACCAT
>CALRUV010000176.1:0-7680 GCA_943371455.1 Chitinophaga pinensis
AAAGTATCAGATACGGTAAACCTTGTAATACAAATAAATAGGAACCCCATGTAAGAAAGGCGGGGCATGTGTAGGATTGGTTAAGGTGCTTTTTGCATAAGTAATGTTCAACTTAGGGGTTATCGTTGCATCAAACCAACAAAGAATAGAGTTAGCAATATCGGGTACTACCGTATTGTCTGCAGCAATATGTTTGTCTTTTACCTTAAAAAAATGATAGGTTGTATTACAACAGCCTTTCATAGACTTTTCCATCCCACAACCCTTATCTGTTACCGGAACAATGGTAAGTGTATTTGATTTGAGTTTATTGCAGCAATAAAATGACCTTACGCCAATACCAAAAGTGGCAGTGGTGTAAATACAGATCATTAAAAAAAGAAGCAACTTTTTCACACTGCAAAGATACTTAGTTTCTGTAAATGTCTTGTTAAACCCATTATTAATGTAATCTATTACCCATAACCAACACATAATCAGCCAGTGCGAGCTCGGGATCAGCTAATTCAGGGTGCCAGCGTTTTTCCCATTCAAAGCTGTAGAAGCCATCATAGGCATCGGATTGTAGCAGTTCCAATGCTTCAAATACCGGCGATTGCCCCTTGCCGATGAATACATCTTTTATATTGTCTCCTTCCAGTACCAGGTCTTTAATATGTGTGTGCCTGATATAGGGTTTCAGATTTTGATACATATCCTTTACATGTTCTTTTGTTTTCGACCACATATTGGCCATATCCCAAACCAGTCCGGCATTAGCGGCAGGTACCTGTTTGATTAGATCTAGAATATCGGCACTGTACAACAATTCTCCATGCGTTTCCATAAGAATAGCTACATCGGTACCCTTAGCAAATTCACATAGTTGCATCCAGGATTCAGCCATTATTTTTTGATTATCGGCTTTAGATCTTTCCTTAGGCATTTTATCGGGGAATACCCTTATGGATTTACAATTTAATGCAGAAGCCAACTCGATAAATTTTTGGGCTTTATCAAAATCTTCCTCTCTTTTTAATCCAGGCGGTTCATGTAAAACAACGGATGTTCCCAAACAAACCACCGTTAATCCATTATCGGAAAGTTTTTGAGAAGAAAGTCGTATCTGTTTTGAAGTATTGAATTCAGGGCATTTATAAAGATCCAGCTCATCTAATAAACCCCTGAATTCAATGCCCTGGTATTTAAATTTTGTTGCAAATAAAAGAATCTGATCGAAATTCCAGTTGGGACATCCAAGCGTAGAGAAGGATAAGCGAAGGGGATTATGCTTGTTAACCCAAGAAGTATTTATTCCTGCTAAAAGGGTAAGTCCGGCCAATTGCTGTAAGAATTTTCTTCGTTCAGTTGTGTTTAGTTGCATTTGAATAGTGTGCTTAGTTTGCGTTTTTTATAACACCCTATAAATTTACCAAAAAGGCAGCAAGATATAAAAGGGGTAAATTTTCACTTAGTTTTGCCAGCTTATGGGACAAAAGAAGCTCATCCGTTTTGAGGCCATCAAACATTTTTCCAATGTATTGGAATACCCGCAGGATATGAAGGGTAAATGGGCTGACTTTTTTAAAAATGAGGGAAAAATCACTTTAGAGCTGGCTTGCGGTAAGGGAGAATATGCCGTGGGACTGGGAAGGTTGTATGCGCAAAGAAATTTTATAGGCATTGATATAAAAGGTAACAGGATATGGCGTGGCGCCAAAACTGCACTGGATGAGGGTTTGCCTAATGTAGCTTTTATTCGTTCCCATATAGATAAGGTGACAGATTATTTTGAACCTGGAGAAGTTGCTGAGATCTGGATCACTTTTCCGGATCCCCAATTAAGGGAGTCCCGTTCTAAAAAGCGGTTAACACATCCCAGGTTTTTACGCTTATACCAACAGATCTTGCAAAAAGGCGGATTGGTTCATTTAAAAACGGACAGTCCGGATCTTTACCAATTTTCTTTGGCCGTTATAAACTTATTTGGTTTGCCATTGTTAGAAGAATCGGATCAGGTATATGGCCAGTCTATCATAAAGCCCGAATTGATGATCAAAACGCATTATGAAAGATTGGACATTGCCCAAAGTAACCGGGTGCATTATCTCTGTTTTTCTGTAGACAAGGATTTGCCACTTGAGAAAGACGCTATCTTAAAACAAATGTTTCGTGAGTCAGACAATGAATGATGCCCAGGATTATTATTACGACGCCAATGGTCTCCTGGTGTTTACAGAAGCCTATCACCTTAATAAGGGCTACTGCTGTGGCCATGGTTGCAGGCATTGCCCTTATGAATTTGTAGCAGTACCAGAACCTAGGCGTTCTAATTTACTGGAAGAAAAACAAAAGTCATTTGTTGCTAATCCGTAAATTACCTTGCACAAAATGGGCAAATTGGCAACCAAAAAATCATCCCCGAAATTATCAACCGTGTTACCCAGTGGCAAAAAAGACAGTAGCTTTTTTGAACAGGTATATGATGTAGCCAGGCAAATTCCTAAAGGTCGTGTTACATCATATGGTGCTATTGCAGCCTACCTAGGTAGCAGAATGAGTGCACGAATGGTAGGCTGGGCAATGAATGGTGCGCATAACATGAAAGATATTCCTGCACACAGGGTTGTTAACAGGAACGGCATGTTATCAGGTAAGATGCATTTTGACACAGCTACGCAAATGGAAGAGCTGCTTAAAAAAGAAAAAGTAATTGTTTTGAATGACCAGGTAGTTGACTTTAGCAAAAAGTTCTGGGACCCTGCAGTGGCATTATCTATTGAATAAACCCAATGGATTTCATAACATAGTTTTTTAGGGTACTAAGTATAGAAAGGACTGATCATCCAATAAACTACCGGCCCGGTTACGGCAACATAGAGCCATAAAGGCCAAGTGATCTTAGCCAATTTTTTATGTTGTGCATATTCTGCAGTTAGAGCCCTGTAAGCCGTGTAAAGAATAAAGGGAAGGATAATAGCAGCCAGAAAAATATGTGTTATCAGAATGGAATAATATACATAACGGATAGACCCGGATTGTAATTTTTCTTCCTCAGATATGATCCCATCATGATTGACGTCGCCAAACTTTGCTTCTCCTGCCAATAAATGATGGGCGATATAGGAAACCAGGAAAAGGATGGAAAGTACTAATGCAGCCATCATGATTTGTTTATGCAAGAGATACTTTTTATTCTTAACGGCAATTAGCGCAGCAATAAGTAGTACAGCAATCATCGAATTGATAAATGCATTGATGGCTGCGAAAATATGCACATCAAATCCAAGGTTTACCTCCAATTTGAATCTTCCGAGCAGTATAACTGCACTGAAAACCACAATAGAAAAAAGGATGATCAGTAGGTTTGCTCTTTTATCGTTTTTTGTAAGTGAAGCCGGTAACATAGTTCTGTTTTAGAAATGATCAGGATATTGGATGTAACATTTTTAACAAAAAACTATCCGTTTAGTTTTCTTCTGCCCTGCATATACACTACAAAAAATATAATAGCTGTTACGATGATCAGCCAAAGCCAGCTAAGGTTAATGATTTGAGTAAAGACCGTACTTTTTTTTGCTTTATCTTTTTCGAGCATCAATAAGCCAATATCACGGGCAAGCCTTGATAGAGAGCTTGAATCCAGTCCATTGTAATAACCCCGCACTTTGTAATTTTTATCTATCAGTACAAAACGACTAGTATGCACAAAATCAGGCGTGATGGGCTCTTCACTAAATTTATCAACCTTTAATTCTTCAAAGGCAAAACGATAAATAGAATCTTTGTTACCCGTTAGCATCCACCAGTTATCGGGGTTTACGCCAAACCTGTCAGCATACTTTTTTAAAGCAGCCACGCTATCTCTTGCCGGGTCGATACTAAAAGATATAAACTGTACGATGGAAGTGTCGATCTTTTTCCTGGTATTGCCTCCCTTGATAAATGATTGTTGCAATTTGGCCATATTTGCTGTTAGCCTAGGACAGATTCCGCCGCAACTGGTAAAAATAAAATCAGCCACAATCACTTTTCCTGGCTTGTCGTATAAGCTCACCGAATCTCCCAATTGGTTTTGTAAATGAATATTGGCAGTTGTATGCCAGATACTGTCGGTAATCATTTTGCCTTTTTCAGTTCTGGATATTACAGTATCCAGCAGGTATTTGCGGGGCATATCCACAGCTGTTTCACTTGCATATTTTAATGCCAGGTAACAAAATACGGGCAGTAGAATAGCAACGGATAATCCTAAAAGTGATTTTTTATTCATAATAGATTTTATAAAAAAACCATCGCCTGTTTTTGCGATGGTTGACTAATAATTTGAAATGAGATCGCAAAGGATTCTTATTCCACCACATTTATTTCTTCTGCTTCATGCTTTTCTGCATGCTTTTCTTCTTTCTTTTCCTGGTGTTTAGGTTCTTCCTTTTTTTCTGCTTTGATGGTACTTTGCTCTTTAAAATGAGGATCATACGTATTTCTCAAGTTGCGAAAAGAATTACCATCGTATAAAAAAGCAATAATAAACCAAACAAACAATGCCAATGGAACAACGATGGTCATGATCAGGTTTTTGATCTCATGCTTCAGGTGCATAAAATAACCCACGATATAGAATGCTTTTGCCATCATGAGAATAATGATTGCGCCTTTTACTGCGAGACGTATCCCACTATCTAATGGCATATCCATCATCCAAAAACCTAGAACCAATTCTACAATTGTTAATACAGATAATATGATGGTTACTTTGATAATTTCTTTAACCCCACCACCGCTATGCTCTTCGTGTGCCGCTGTATGTTCCATAAATAAACTTTCAGAATGTTTGATGAATGACTGCTAATATTAAATCAGGTAAAAACAAGTGAATACGAATACCCAAACCAGGTCTACAAAGTGCCAGTATAACCCTGCTTTCTCTATCATCAGGTAATGGCCGCGTTGTTCAAATTTATCCATCAGGGTCATGATCAACATAATGATGTTAATGACAACACCTGAAAAAACGTGAAAACCATGGAAACCTGTTATGGTAAAAAAGTAATTGGTAAAATTAGTTGAGGAAGCGGTTCCGTCTGCATTAGGAAAAGGATTACTTCCCCACCAGGCACCTTCATGAAAAAGGTGTGTCCACTCCCAGGCCTGACAGCCTAAGAATGCAATACCACCAATAATTGTCCAGATTAAATTGGTCACCACTTTTTTCTTATCCATGTTATGACCAGCATGAACTGCCAGTACCATGGTTACAGAACTAATGATCAGGATAAAGGTCATCACACTCACGAAAACTAAAGGTGCATGAACGCCTTCAGGTGCAAAAGGGAAGCTTCTGAAAACCTCGTTGGGGTCAGGCCATCCATTGGTAGAAAAACGGATCGTACCATAAGAGATCAGGAAAGCTCCAAAAGTGAAGGCATCACTCATCAGAAAATACCACATCATCAATTTGCCGTATTCTACATTGAATGGACTTTTTCCTCCGTTCCACAATTTGGTGGGTGTAACTGCTGTTGATGTTGCCATGTTAAATCTAAAATTTCGTTACAAAAATATTGGCTTAAGGGCAAAAAAGGTGCATTCTGTGCAACTTTTTCTTCAATTATCCAATCCATTGATAAAACAGGAAGAGATAGATCCAAATAACCCCTACAAAATGCCAGTAAGTACCTAATAATTCTATGGGCAAACTACTATAATTTTTCACTTTGAGCGAATAAGCCCTGAAAAAAATAATTAATAACGCAACAATACCACCCAAAACGTGCACAATATGGATCAAGGTAATAACAAACAAGAAAGAAGCGGCAGAATTACTCTTAGGACCTATTAATGCCACATTGTTCTGTTCCAGCTCTTTAAAGCCGAGCCATTGGCAAAGAATAAAGGCTGAAGCCAATACAGCTGTTAGGGTAATTAATACCCTGTAACGGCTCATTTCCCTTGCTTTAAAGGCTTTAAGTGATAAATACATTGTAATACTACTGATAACGATTATTGCCGTTGAATAAGAAAAAATTACCGGCAGGTTGATTTCGAGCCAGCTGCTCTGATTTTTTTTAACGATATAAGCACTGGTTAAAGCTGCAAATACCATTACGATACTGCCCATTGCCACCCATAAGGTAAACTTATGCGGATGAATTCGCTGGGGCTCTTTGCTTGATAAGGTTGTCATCATTTTAAATTGAGAATTTATTTTCTTTGTTTGTATTTCAAAACAAAAATTATGTGATTTAAGAACTGTTGTTTAACAAGTTCTCATAGTTAATTGTTTTGACTACCTGATTTTATCCGCCAATAAAGCCAACAACACAATTGGTAAATAGATATAGCTACTAAACATCACCCTTCTTGCTGCCTTAGCATTCATTTCATTGTATAACCGGATACTCTGAACCACCATAAACAGGTTGGCTGCTATCAATATCCACATGCTTACTTGTCCGCTAATACCAAAATAATAGGGTAGAATACCTACTGGAATCATGAGAGCGGAATACATGATACCCTGCACCGCTGTAAATCTGGTTGGCCCTTTATCTGCGGGCAATAATTTAAAACCTGCTTTGCTATAATCACCATGGGCTACCCAGGCAATTGCCCAGAAATGCGGAAATTGCCAAAGAAACTGAATGGCAAATAAGATCCAGCCACCTGCATTTGAAAACTCTTTACCATTAACAATGATCGTTCCGATAGGATTGATCAGGTTTGTTGCTGCTACCCAACCAATTAAACAAGGCAATGCCCCAGGAAATGCACCAACCAAAACCGCAATAGAACTAACTTTCTTTAAGGGGGTGTAAATGAAAGCATATAAAAAAAGGCTGAAAGCTGATAATAATGATGCATTCCAGTTAAAACTGTTGTCATCACTTCTAAAAAACCAGCCCATCATCCAAACACCCAATAAACCGGCAATAGCAGCAAAAGTAAATGCTTCATTTTTATGCATGCGGCCATCGGCAACGGGCCTTGCAGATGTACGTTTCATCATGGCATCCGTATCCTTTTCCACAGCCTGATTAATGGCATTGGCACTTCCGGTAACCAACATACCTGCAATAAATAAAAGGATAATTTGATACCAGTTATAGCCTATGATATTAGGGGCCATTAAATAACATATCACACAGGAGAAAACAACGGTGAAGCTCAGTGTGAACTTTATCAACTGAAAATAGTCTTTCACTTTAGAAGCAATAGAAAAACTGGAAGATCCTGATGTGTTGGTTGTTTTTGTCATTTTTTCCTGATTGAAATAATCCCTTAACTATCTTTTCTTATCTCAATCTTTTCCTAATTAGTATAAATAAGCAAGTATTTCGATTAATAATAAAATCCGCAATTAAAAAGAATGCTCCCGATAAAACGGGAGCATTAAATCTATTTGTACATACCAGTTAATTTAATACTGGTAAGGTAAAATTTCTTAATGATGGCTCTCGTCTTCTCCTACCGGCGTGGTTTGCGGTATAAATTCTTTTCCATCCTTACCATAATCATAAGCCCAACGATGAACTTCCGGAATCTCTCCTGGCCAGTTTCCATGACCCGGACGTATAGGAGTTGTCCATTCTAGTGTATTTGCAGACCATGGGTTCTGTGTGGTTACCCTTCTTCCCTTTAAAACGGAATAGAAGAAATTGAACAGGAACAATAATTGAACAGCAAAAACAATCATCGCAA
>CALRUV010000177.1:0-7589 GCA_943371455.1 Chitinophaga pinensis
ATGGCTGGGATGGATCACCAAATTCACCAAAGATTTTACCAACAGAGCATTCATTGAAAACCAAAAAATAAATGGGGTAAGTAAAAAGCTGGTAGGTTTTGAAATGATCGATAGAGGTATTCCCCGCCACGATTACCTGATCAAAGATGCATCCGGAAATACCATTGGCAAAGTAACCAGCGGAACCCAAGGTCCATCTCTTGGAAAAGCGGTCGGGTTGGGTTATGTAGCTGCTGGACATAATTCTATCGATTCGGAAATTTATATTGATATCCGTAATACGCTTGTTAAGGCTAAAATTGTAAAAGCGCCATTTGCATAATTTTGTTGCCACAGATTTCACAGAAAATCACAGAAAAATCTGTGTAAATCAGTGTAATCTGTGGCATTCTTTCTTCCTTTATCAACAAGTTTAAACAATTGTTGAAAATATCACAGCTCCAATAAAGATCGCATCCAATAGATTTGATGCATGATTAGAAAAACCCTCAGTTTTTTATTATTTATCTTGCTTTTAACTTCCTGTCACCGCAAATCTGCACCCAATAAGGTAAGTGGAAAAGAAACCGGACTTGCCTCTTTTTATGCGGAATCTTATAACGGCAAACAAACCGCAAACGGTGAGATCTATCGTTCTTCCAAATTAACTGCAGCACACAAAAAACTTCCCTTCGGTACAAAAGTAAAAGTCACCAATCTTTCTAATGGAAAAACGGTAAAAGTCCGGATCAATGACCGCGGTCCTTTCATAGCAGGCAGGATCATTGACCTTACAAAAGCTGCAGCAGCTAAAATAGAAATGGTGAATTCGGGGGTGGTGAAGGTGGAGATTCGGTATTGAATGTTGCATTTCGAACAAGGAACGTTGATTTGCGAAATGAATGATGAATTTTAAATGTCAATAGAATATTCCAAGCTTTATAACTGCCTTTCAATTTTTTTTTCTTGAACCTTTTTCCATGAAACTTGTTTCATGTAACCTTGAAATATGATCCCAGAACCCTGTCCCTTAATTCTTCCATATCTTTGCATTTCCTTATGAAATATAAAAAACATATCATCCTATACACCCTCACAATTCTTGCATTCGCCTTCCAGCAATTGCATGCACAATGTTCTATTTGTACCAAAACTGCTTCGCAATTGGGTGATGGTCCTGCTTCTGCCTTAAATTCGGCTATTATTTACCTGGCTGCTGCACCCTTTGCTATCATGGGTTATATTGGCTGGCGCTGGTGGAAGAATGAGCAGAAACTAAATGATCAGTAATAGTTTTTAATAAAACGGTACATATTCAGGTCTGCTTCTTTTTCCAGTGCAGATTTAAGGTTGGCTTTCTGAATATCCTTCATGCGGTATTGTTGAATGAGGTAGTAGGCTTTCTCTGCCAGTAACCAATTTTTACGTTCGGTATTTTCTACCATTTGCTGGTGCTGCATGATCTTATCATATAATTCAGCAATGCCTATTTTTTGGGAAGCCGTTGTTTTTATAATAGGTATTTCCAGTTGCGATCTTTGAAAAGCGGGTGATAACATCCAGCGCAGGTTCTGTACAAAAGCTTCAGCATCCGGCCTATCGGCTTTGTTTACCACAAACACATCGGCAATCTCCATCAATCCTGCTTTCATGGTTTGCACTTCATCGCCCGACTCCGGCACCACCACTACTACTGTGGTATCTGCCAGGCCTGCTATTTCAATTTCGCTTTGTCCCACGCCCACCGTTTCTACAATGATCTGATCAAAACCTGCAGCCTTCATCAGGTCTGCTATTTCAATAATTTTTGGATGCAAGCCGCCCAAACTTCCCCGGGTGGCCAGGGAACGAATAAATACATCGGGGTGGTTGTACCACTCACTCATCCGGATCCTGTCGCCCAGCAATGCCCCTAAATTAAAGGGGGAAGAGGGGTCCACACAGATCACCCCTACTTTTTGTTTGCGCTGCACAATTTCACCAATCAATGCATCTACTAAGGTACTCTTACCTGCACCTGGCGGACCTGTAATGCCAATTATTTTGGTATTGGATGGGGGCAGGTTTTCGAGAAGGGTATCCATGCCAGCCACTTCGTTTTCTACCAGCGAAATAGTACGCGCCAAAGATTTGGTTTGGCCTTCTTGTATTTCCTTTAATAATTCTTCCCACATGATTGCTAAAGTAAACAGGATGAACGAATTTAGACGCATGATGCAAAAGCTGTTGAAAAGTAAATGGCAGGAATATTGGATGCTGGGTTGTTTTACAGGATTATTTATTGGCTTAATGCTAAGCAGGGCCATGGTATCTTTTGCCGCAGCTTTATTGGTAGTGCCTTATTTATTTAGTTTCCAAACGGTTACTGTAAACAAAAAAATAGTAACTGGCATTTTGCTCATACTGCTTCCGGTATTGATTTCAGGTTTTTGGAGCAGCAACACAACCGTATGGTGGAATAGTTTGCTGGTAAAAATTCCTTTACTCACCCTTTTTCTGGGCCTCAGTGCTTACCCATTAGATTCAGTTTTATGGAAGCGTATTAGTCTTATTTTTATTTTGATCATCAGTATCGGCTGTGCATGGAGTATGGCACAATATTTTAGGAACCCTGCCGAAATGCAGGCAGCCTATCTTAAAGCAAAAGTATTACCCACACTTGCAGACCATGATTATGTAAGGTTTAGCTGGATGGTAGTTATTGCTATTGCATTAGGTATCAAAACTGTTTTGATTGAAAATAAAAGAAATACAAAAATTATACTCATTTCAATCCTTGTTTTTCTAACACTGTATCTGCATATACTGGCTACCAAAACTGGTTTACTTTGTTTATATGCCAGTGCTGGTTTTTATCTTTTTCATCTGGTGTTTCTGCAAAAAAAATGGAAGGCAGGATTGGTGTTCCTGGTATTACTTTTCGCTATTCTCATAACCGCCTATCTGTCATTGGCAACCCTCAGAAACCGCGTCCAGTATGTGTTGTACGATTTTAGCCTTTATTCAAAAGGCAATACCATTCCCGGATACAATGATGCAGCAAGGTTACAATCTCTCAAAGCCGGATGGGAAATTACCAATGAAAATCCTTTAACTGGTGTTGGTTTCGGTAACATACCAGAGGCGATCAATAACTGGCATGAAAAAAACCATCCGCAAAGTTTACCCTATGAAAGATTCAGACCTGCCAATGAATGGCTGGTGTATGGCACCGGATCTGGCTGGCCAGGAATGATCTGTTTTAGTATCGGTATTTTACTATTGCTTACTGCAGTTGCAACCAAAAATCCGCTGTCACAGATAATCTCCATCATCTCTTTCATACCCTTGATGACTGATGATACCCTGGAAGGTCAATATGGTGTGGTACTCTTGGCTTTTATTGCTTTCTTTGGACAGAAGAAATTTCCGGCATAGAAAAATTCACCATGAAAACACCCGTTTCTGTTGTTATCATCTGTTGCAATGAAGCTGCTATTATTGGCAGAACCATTGCTGCTGCTATGCTTTTTTCAGATGATGTGGTGTTGGTAGACAGTGGCAGCACAGATGGTACACAAAAAATAGTGGTAAATGCCGGGGCAAGATTACTGGAAACCAGATGGGATGGCTATGGAAGGAATAAAAATAAGGGGGTAGCTATTGCAAAATACGACTGGGTCTTATCGATTGATGCTGATGAAATTCCGGATGAAAAATTGGTTAATGCATTAAATCATTTTCAACCCTTAGAGGATAAAAGTGTTTATTCCCTAAGGTTTCGCTCTTTTCTGGGTAATAAGATGATCCGGTTTGGCGAATGGGCAAATGAATCGCATACCAGATTATACCACCGCAAACATGCCAGCTGGAATGAGGCACAGGTGCATGAATCTTTGCAAGTGGCAGCCAATGCTTCAACAGAAATACTCCCGGGTTTTGTGCAACATTTTACGGCCGATAGCTTAAACGATTTTCGTAATAAATCTGTTCAATACGCAGAATTGAATGCCGTTAAATATTATGAAGCTGGTAAAAAAGCAGGATTATTAAAATGTTACCTGGCTACTATTTTTTCTTTTATTATGAATTATATTTTTCGCCTCGGATTTCTGGATGGCAGTGCAGGATTGACTGTAGCACGCATGAATGCCTGGTACACATGGTTAAAATACCGCAGACTAATGGAACTGAACAAAAAGGATAAACCTGTTTAACAAAAGCTACACTAACAGTCATAATGTTTTACAAATAAAATTCTACAACTTACATCTTTATTACCGGCATTTTTCTCTGCTTACATTTGTTATATGACAAATTTCATTCCTATTTTTCCCTTAGGTATTGTTGCTTATCCAGGCGAAAAATTAAACCTACATATTTTTGAGCCCAGGTATAAACAACTCATTACTGAATGTTATGCCGAAGCAAAACCTTTTGGTATTCCTACCGTTTTGCCATTGGGTGTAGCCGAAATGGGCACCCTTATGGAGATTACAGAAATAGCCCAGGTATATGAAGACGGGAAAATGGATATTCGGTGCATAGGTTTACAAGTGTTTCGCATTTTGGAGATCGTGAAATCTATCCCTGAAAAACAATACAGTGGTGCTATTGTAAACTACCCTAACAACGTGGTTATTGCACATACCGAACTTCAGGTTAAAGTAATCAAAGGCATTCGGGATCTGCATACTTTATTGAACGTAACAAAAAGCTTTTCTAAAACAGATGCGGAACTCACCAGTTATGATCTGGCACACCATGCCGGACTATCCCTGGAAGAAGAATACGAATTACTGCAACTTTTGCACGAATGGCAAAGGCTGGAATACCTGAAAAGACATCTTACCAAAGTATTACCTGTAGTTGCCGGAATTGAAAACCTTAAGGAGAAGATAATCCTAAATGGCCATTTTAAAGAGCTGAAAGGTTTTACATTTGACTTTTAACTGTGATGACTATGGAAACAACCCTTTGTTTTGATTTTGGCAACACCAGATTAAAATGTGCCGTATTTCATAACCGTGATTTTTTTGAAGAGCAGGTTTTAGAAAATCCGGAAACGGAAACAATACTTGCTTTGATAGAAAAATACCAGCCACAAAAGTCAATTTTATCTTCTGTAGTTAATCATCCTCCTGAATTAGAAACGCTCTTAGCCCAGCATACGCGTTTTCATAAACTGGGTCATAATAGCCAATTACCCATTACTTCTCCTGTTGGCAAACCGGAAACCATTGGTGCAGACAGGCTGGCATTGTGTGTGGCATCTGTTGACCTTTTTCCGCACCAGCATAACCTGGCCATCGGACTGGGTACCTGTATCACCTATAATTTCATCAATAATAACCATGAATTTCTGGGCGGAAGCATCTCTCCGGGCATGAATATGCGCTTCAGGGCCATGCATGAACAAACGGCTTTATTGCCCTTAATTAAGGCCGATTCTGTGTTCCCTTTGATAGGTTATGACACAAAAACCAACTTATTAAGCGGTGTAATCCTCGGAATGGCAAAAGAAATTGATGGAATTATTGAAGCTTACTCGTTGAAATTCAACAACTTTAACGTGCTCTTAACCGGGGGCGACATGGGTTTTTTTGTACCGCACCTAAAAAACAAGATATTTGCCGACCCTAACTTAATCTATAAAGGCTTGTATGCGATCAGTGAGTATAATAATGGCTAGGCTTTTTTTAACTGTTTCCTTTGGATTTTTGATACTGCAAACACAGGCTCAATTAAATTCACCTTTTACCCGTTATGGTATTGGTGAATACTATACCAACCAACACGTTATCAGCCGTTCTATGGGCGGCTTAGCTGCAACCTATTCCGATGGGTATAACAATAATGTTGGTCAGGCTGTTAATTTCAGCAATCCCGCAACCTATAGCAGTTTGTATATGGTAACCCTGGATCTGGGTTTTACCATCGATTCCCGAACCTTGTTGAGCGAAAAACCTGTTGGAAAATTTACTGCCAATAACTTTTTGCCCGGCTATCTTGCCGTTGGTTTACCCATTTCTAAGGCAAAGGGAATTGGTTTTGCTTTTGGATTAAAACCCATAAGCACCATCAATTATTCTGTAGAAAGCAGGGAAAGGATAGCAGGAGATAGTTTACAGACACTATATGAAGGCTCTGGTGGATTAAACCAGGTTTTTGTGGGTATCTCCAAGAGATATGGAAGCCTGAATATTGGATTTAATACCGGTTACAATTTTGGCAGAAAAGTGACCAATACAAAAAAGTTATTTTTAAATGATACCCTTTCTTACTTTCAGGGTCTTTATGGCACTACAACCACCTTTGGTGGCGGTTTCTTAACGGCAGGTTTGCAATATGAACTAAAACTTAAAAGCAAACTGAACCCAAGCGTCAACTCAACCGAAAACTATTACCTCAGGTTTGGTGCAACAGGTACCTTAAAGCAAACACTTACTGCTTACCAGGATCAAACAAGGGAAACATTCGCCTTAGGCAGTAATGGCGATATCAAAGTAGATAGTGTACTGGGTTATACAAAATTGAAAGGCCAGATTATTTTGCCTTCTACTTATGCTATTGGGGCTACTCTTCATAAAACAATCACCAATACCAGGGGTGTATTTGAGCTTTGGTCATTAGGATTAGAATATACCGCTACCAAATGGTCAAATTATCGTTTTTACGGTCAGCCAGATCAGCTTTCCAATAGCTGGCAATATAAGCTGGGATTGCAAATAAGCCCGGATCCTTCTGCAGGACAGAGTTATTGGAGTAGCGTAAATTACCGTGCCGGATTTTTCTTAGGCAAGGATTATATCAATGCCGATGGTAATGGTTTGAAGCAATTTGGTATATCGCTAGGAGGTGGATTCCCTATACGCAAGTGGCGGTCTTATGATAACCAGTTTACGGTAATCAATGCAGCCCTTCAATGGGGCAAAAGAGGTTCTTCTGTTAATAATATCACAGAAAATTTTCTACAATTCTCTATGGGATTCAGTTTAAGCGATCTTTGGTTTGTGAAACGCAGATATGATTAATTCATTTTTCCATAAAATACTTTCTCTAGCAGCCATTATTATTGGCTGCTTTTTTATGTATGGGTGTGAGAATGATGTAGAAGAAGTGCGCGAACTGGGCAGAAAAAAACCAAGTATTGAAGAAGGAAAAAATATCAATAGTTACCTGAGCATGAATGGGAAAATGAAAGCTCGTTTAACTGCCCCTATTCTTTTACGTTACCAGGGCGATAGTGCCAGAAAAGCTGAATTTCCAAAAAGCCTCCATGTTGATTTCTACAATGACAGCATGAAAGTACAAAGCCAGCTCAATGCCAAATATGGCCGCTACCTGGAAAATGATAGCAAAGTGTACCTCCGGGATAGTGTGGTGGTATATAATGTAAAGGGAGATACCCTTTTTTGTGATGAATTGTTTTGGGACCAGAATACACAGAAAATTTATACCGATAAAAAAGTAACCCTTAGCAGAAATTTCAGACATACGTTGATTGTTGGTCAGAACGGCATGCAAGCCAACCAGGATCTGTCTGATATCACTTTTTTCAAAATTCAACCCAACAGCTATTCCTTTATTCCTGATAGCGCTAATACTTCGGCTACCGCTACTTCAACCAC
>CALRUV010000178.1:0-7568 GCA_943371455.1 Chitinophaga pinensis
TATCCGCAGTTTCTGGAGAAGCTGGGTTATGTAAAAGATGTTGACTGGGTAGAATACAAAATAAAGCTACCCAAAGAAATGCCGGAAAACCTAGAGAAAATGGCAGCGATAGTGGCCAGGAGGCAGGGTTTACATTTGTTCAAAGCAAAAAGGGCCAAAGACCTCTTGCCTTATGCTCCGGCAATTTTTGAACTGGTTAATGAAGCTTATGCAGGTTTGTATGGGGTGGTGCATTTAACAGAAAAGCAAATTGAAAATTATACCAAACAGTATTTTTCTTTTATCAGGCCTGATTTTGTGCCCCTTGTACTGGATGATCAGGGTAAGCTGGTAGCTTTTGGTATCACAATGCCTTCCTTATCGCGGGCCTTGCAAAAAGCGAAGGGTAGTTTATTTCCTTTTGGGTTTATCTATTTTTTACTAGCACTGCATAAAAACAAACTGGCCGATTTATACCTGATAGCCGTTAAGAAGGAATTACAGGGAAAGGGTGTGAATGCATTGTTGATGCAGGCGCTTACCAAAACATTTCTGAAACATGGCATTGAATATGCCGAATCCAATCCAGAGCTGGAAATGAATCACCAGGTGCAATCTCTCTGGAAGCATTTTGATGCAGAACCACATAAGAGAAGGCGCTGTTATATCAGGCTAATTAACTAATGTAAAACCTTTCCTTTATAATGTTTCAACATCATTTTAATTCATAATTTAAACGTCTCTCTGAGCAACCTCCCCGCCCTCTCCGCCTCCGCGGTAAAAAAAATCACACCTCACAACCCGCCCATAAAATACGCAACCCATCCCGTATAAATACGCAGCCCCTTGTAGTCATTCAACCACTTATCAAACCCAATAAATTTTAAATATGTTCAGCAGAAAATACGCTGTTTTTTACATTTTCAAGTTTTCAAACAAGAAAAAATCACAAAACCTTCTCTAGAACCTGCCAAACCCCTTTTTGGGTAGTTTTGTCAATTGAAAGTGCAAAATGGCTCATTTTTAATTACTTAAGTACCCAAATTTACGCAAATAAGTGGAAATATGCCCTTTTCCCCCCCCCCCTTCCCCCCCCAATGTTAACCCTACATTTAAATCACCTTAAATCTTGCTTAAAAAGTAGGAATATCACTACAAAGTATATAATATTGTTAATTGGAATTAACAGCTATTGTTGTTAAAACTGAACAAAAGGTCTTTTCAGTTACTATATTTTAACAAAACGCTTGTAACATTTTTCAAAAAAAATGTAAGAATGTGTTTTTAAAAAATTCTCTGAAAACCTTATGCGGCAATGGTCTTATCCGCCATTCGCATTTAAAATCCACGGGAATAATCCTCCCAAATATCCGAATCTGGTTAAACGATTCTGTGTAGGTTGTTGTGAAAAGTGAATGTTGAAACAAAGATGATCGTTTGACAGATTTTGTTAAAACCAAACAAACAAGCTTAATTTTTTTAAGATAATATTCGCCAAAACCAGCAATTATGAAAAAAGGTCTACTCAGAACCATCAGTTTGTTAAGCCTTCTCGCTTTTTTCTTTACAACGATTTCCATTAATGCTAAGCCTATTTTGGTAGGTATTAATGATGAAGCTATTCGGGTAAAGAATGTTAGTGATGCAACTTTCTCAAAACCAATTAATAATTTTGAGAGAACGATTAATCGTAAAAAAACTGATAAGTCTTTTATTCAGAGTGCTCCATTCGTGCAACATATAGTTGTACCTACTTTTTTACACAATGGAGGAATACAAAATCATTCATTTCCGGGAAACGCATTTAACATTAAGATTTTCACCACTGGTGGTGCTGGCGGATCAATTAACGGAAATCTAGGTGGTCGTGGTGCTATAACGAAAGCTGATTTTGGAACTTCTTTACAAGGTCAAACTGTAAATATTTTAGTAGGTCAAAAGGGAGTTGATGGTTTTTTAAATGGTGCTGGTGGAGGAGGTGGTTCTTTTGTTTATTTAGGAACATCCCCATCTGCAAATTTATTGATTGCTTCTGGTGGAGGAGGTGGTGCTGGATTAGCACCAGGTATTATTCAAGATTATGAGCACCAGATTGACGCACATATTTATGATGGTACGAATGCTACAACTATTGCAAATACTACAAAAGGAAATTATGGTATTGCTAGTGAAGATTTAGATGCGGGTGTTTTTGGTTCTGGAGGAAATGGAGGTGAAAACTCTGTGGACATTAATGGAGCTCCTTCCGATGAAGGTGCTTCATCTGGTGGAGGTGCCGGATGGAATCCGACTATTGTAAATGGTATTTTCCTACAATTAAGTGGACCTCCTCATGGCAAAAGTCCTAATGACAATTCCGGTGCTTTGGGCGGAGATGGGCTAGCCAATGGTGGTTTTGGTGGAGGTGGAGCATCTGTTTGGGGTGGTGGTGGCGGTGGTGGTGGTTATTCAGGTGGTGGAGGGGGTGCGGGTAATACACTTGTAGAAAATGGTTATCATGGTGGTGGAGGTGGTTCTTATTTGAACCATAGCTATGCTTCTCAAATAGCACCAAATTTTGTTAATGATTTTGGTGGCAATGAAGATGGAAATGTTGTTATTGAGTATGATATTCCTTCAAATGTGTTTACTCCTGCAACTGCATTAAACTTTGATGGTGTTGATGATTATGTTTCAATCAATAACCCGCATACTGCATTCAATAAAGAAATTACAGTTGAATTCTGGATGAAAGCACCTTCAGCTAATTTACCTTATGGATCTATTATTGGTCAGGGTACTTCTGGTGTTGATAACATGTCCAATAATGTTTGGCTGATGCATCCTAATACAGATGGCACATTAACTTTCTATGTAAATGATGGAGGTAACTGGAGATTTGCAACTTGTACGATTACACCAGGATCATGGCATCATTATGCGGGTGTGGCAAGTGCAACCAGTACAAAAATTTATGTGGATGGTGTCTTAATTTTTACAGGATCTGGTGTTTCTGGAACCATTTTGAATAATAGTAGTTCTGTTATTCATATCGGAAAAGATGTAAGACACACTTTTGAACCTAGATTCGGCAATTTCTCTATAGATGAAGTGCGTATCTGGAACAGAGCTTTATGTGCGGCTGAAATTCAAAATAACCTGAATTGTGAATTGAATTTTGTTGGTCAAACACAATTAAAAGGTTTGTATCACTTAAATCAGGGACTTGTAAATGCTAATAATGCAGGTATTAATACTGCTATAGATGCTAGTGGTTTAGTTAAAACAGGTACACTTAATAATTTTGCTTTGAATGGAGCCAGTTCAAACTGGACTACCGGAACTATTGATGCAAATACAGTTTGTGCACCATATGCACCAGCAACTGCGCCAATTAATGGTACATTAAGTATTTGTATTGGTAGTACAACCACATTAACCAATGCCAATGCAGGAGTATGGAGCAGCAGTAATAATGCAGTTGCTTCTGTGAATGCTTCTGGTTTGGTTACAGGTGTAGCTGCAGGTACTGCTACCATTACATTTACCAATGATTGTGGTGGTGTTTCTACCGCTACAGTTACTGTTAATGCTAAAGTAACTCCAACATTTACCCCAGTAGCTGCGATCTGTTCAGGAGCTTCAATGTCTGCATTGCCTCCAACTTCAAATAATGGAATTTCAGGTACTTGGTCACCAGCATTAAACAATACGGCTACTACTACTTATACATTTACGCCAAGTGCGGGTCAGTGTGCTACTACTACAACAATGACCATTGTTGTAAACGCCGCACCTATTGTTGGTATCAATCCAGCAAACGCAAGCATTTGCGCAGGAAATTCAGTAGGATTGAGCACGACTAATGGACTGATCGGTTACTGGAAATTTAATGAAGGCGCCGGCACTACTGCCGCTGATGCAAGTGGCAATAACCTTATGGCTTCTTTCCAGGGTGGCTCAGGCTGGACCCCATCTACAGCTTTTGGAGGCGCCGTTAATGCTGCAACTTTTGGAGGCAGGTACATGAGTGTGAACGACAATGCCCTCTTCAATACCATGCAAACAAAATTCACTATCGAAGCATGGATATATCAAACAGATGCGGTTAGCAATACTATTATAGATAGGGGTGATTATAATTTCTTATTGCAATCAAAAGCGAATGGTCAACCCGGACTTGGTTTCTATAATCCTAATGGTGGTTGGTCTTACAGTTCATCAAGCACCCCAACAAATCAATGGGTACATGTTGCATGTACTTGGGATGGTTCAACAAGTACACTTCGATTCTATACCAATGGTGTTTTAACGGATGTTTTTTCACGCCCTGCATTAAACTTTGGATCAGGTGGTCCTGTGAATATAGGACGCCAGAGTCCTTATACCTGTGCATGTAATATCATGGATGGCTCTATTGATGAGTTAAGGGTTTGGAATGTTACCAAAACAGCTGCTGAATTATTAGCTTCCAAAAATGCAGCATTAAATGTTTCTTCAACTGGTGCTAGTTATACATGGAGTCCATCAAACGGATTAAATACAACAACTGGTACAAGCGTAGTTGCTTCTCCAAATGCTACTACTACTTATACGATTACTGCTACAGCCAATGGATGTACAGCTACATCTAGCGCAACTGTAACCGTAAATGCTAGTACTACACCAACCTTCACACAGGTAGCTGCGATTTGCTCAGGCGCAAGCTTAGCAGCATTACCAACTACATCTAACAATGGCGTTACAGGTACATGGTCACCAGCTTTGGATAATACAACTACTACTACTTATACATTTACACCAAGTGCGGGTCAGTGTGCTACTACAGCAACGATGACAATTACGGTAAATCCATTACCTGTAGTAACTGCTAACCATGCAGGTTTTGGTTGTGTGAATGATCAAATTGAATTGTTCTCTAGTCCGGGTGTTAGTTACTCTTGGACTGGACCTAACGGATATACTTCTACTCTACAAAATCCTATCATACCAAATAGTACCATGGCCAATGCCGGTACTTATACTGTTACAGTTACCAATGCCAATGGTTGTTCGGCCAGTGCTTCTACAACAGTTGCTGTTAGAGCACTTCCTGATATTACTGCGGGTAGTAATAGTCCGGTTTGTGCAGGATCTACCTTAAATCTTTCTGCCAATGGTGGTGTTGATTATTTCTGGACAGGGCCTAATGGTTTTGTCGCGAACAATACTCGCAACCCTTCTATATCTAATGTAACATTGGCTGCTGCCGGAACTTATACGGTGAAAGGTGCTGGTGCGAATGGTTGTAATAGTGAAACAACGGTTAATGTAGTAGTAAATGCTAGTACTCCGTTCTCTATCAATTCAAACGGCAGCAATAAATGTGTGGGTCAAACATTTAATGTTGGTGCAAGTGTTGCTGGTCAAACTTATTCTTGGACAGGACCTAATGGTTTTACTTCCAATCTGCAAAATATCAGCATCACCAATGTATCTGCAATCAATGCTGGTCTTTACAGTGTTGTTGTTACCAATGCAAATGGCTGTACCAGTACAGGTGCTGATAATTTAATTGTGAATGCTTTACCTACTGCTACTATTACGGCTGGTGGACCAACCACTTTCTGTCCTGGTGGCTCTGTAACATTAACTGCATCAGCTGGTACTAGTTATTTATGGAGTAATGGTGCAACTACACAAGCAATCACCACTTCAGTTGCAGGTTCTTATACTGTAACTGTTACGAATGCTTCTAATTGTTCTGCAACATCTGCTGCAACAGTTGTAACTGTTCAGGATAATGTAGCACCAGTAGCACCGGTACTTGCACCAATTACTGCTGAGTGTTCAGCAACGGTACCTGTACCTACAACAACGGATAATTGTGCTGGAACCATCTCTGGTACAACCAGTGATCCTTTAACTTATAATACTCAAGGTTCTTATATCGTTCATTGGACTTTTAATGATGGAAATGGAAATTCAACTACAGTTAATCAAACTGTAACTATTCTGGATATAACACCTCCATCTATTTCTTGTCCTGCAAATATTAGTGTTAGTGCTACTTCTGGTTCAGGAGCTGTTGTAACTTACAGTGCTCCGGTAGGAACAGATAATTGCCCTGGTGCGATAACAACTTTAACTGCTGGATTACCAAGCGGATCAACCTTCCCAATAGGAACTACAACTGTAACATATATAGTAACAGATGCAGCAGGTCAATCTGCAAATTGTTCATTTACAGTAACAGTTACTTGTGTGCCTCCAGTGGTAACTATTACGGCAGGTGGACCAACCACATTCTGTCCTGGCAGTTCTGTAACATTAACTGCTTCTGCGGGTTCAAGTTATTCTTGGAGCAATGAAGCCACTACACAATCAATCACTGTAAATGCTTCTGGTTCTTATTCAGTAACCGTTTCAAATGGTGCATGTTCTGCAACATCTGCTGCAACAGTTGTAACCGTTCAGGATAATGTAGCACCGGTAGCACCGGTACTTGCACCAATTACTGCAGAGTGTTCAGCAACTGTGCCTGTACCAACTACAACAGATAATTGTGCCGGAACAATCACTGGTACCACCGGTGATCCTTTAACTTATAATACACAAGGTTCTTATATCGTTCATTGGACATTCAATGATGGAAATGGTAATATTACCAATGTAAATCAGGCGGTGACTATAAAAGATGTAACGCCTCCGTCTATCACTTGTCCACAACCAATTGTTCTAAATGCAAGCATTATAGGTAATGCTTATGGTGCCATCGCAACTTATACGGCAACAGCTACAGATAATTGTGGTAATGTTTCCATTACTTATGCTCCTGCCTCTGGCAGTCTGTTCACACCTGGTACAACACAGGTAACTGCTACAGCCAATGACGGAAATGGCAATACTGCCATCTGTACTTTTGATGTAATCGTACTTGCACCTGAAATCAATATCACAGGTAATGCTGTAAATATTGTAAAAGGGGATCTTACACCTCAGGCTGCTGATGATACACATTTTGGTAGCACCCTGCCTGGTATAGCTATTACCAAAACCTTTACTATTCAAAATACAGGTAATGATAACCTGAATGTTTCTTCTATCAATATTAGTGGTGTGGATGCTGCTAACTTTACAGTGGTAGGTGCAACTAACTTTACTGTTGAACCAGGCTCATTCGTAACATTTGATGTAAGCTTCCTTGCAAATACACCAGGTATTAAGCATGCTACAGTAACCGTAGGCAATAATGACTACGACGAGGCTTCTTATGATTTTGCTATCAGTGCTGAGATTACATGTACTTATCCTGTTATTACAGGAACTTCTAATACAAGTGTTTCAACGGATGCAGGATTGTGTACAGCTATAGTAAATTATGCAGCAAACATAACCGGTATTCCTACACCGGCTGTTACCTATACCCTGAGTGGTGCAACAACTGCTTCTGGTAACGGAACAGGAACTGGAACTACCTTTAATAAAGGTGTTACAACAGTTGTAGTATCTGCTACCAATTCTTGTGGAACAGTAAGTGCCACCTTTAATGTAACAGTAAATGATACTGAATATCCAACAGTAGCAGCACCTGCAAATGTGACTGTGAATGTTGATGAGGCATCATGTGC
>CALRUV010000179.1:0-7523 GCA_943371455.1 Chitinophaga pinensis
CTCCTCATTTGGTGCTTTAGCGCCTATTGAACAATTTGGGTTGAAACCCAGAATTCATTTTATGTATTTTGTATTTGATCCCCATCTTGAAAGATGGGGCAATGTTTTTGAATTAGTTTTTGATAATGCAGAAATGCTTTAAACCTTGCCACAGGTTTTAGGCTGTGGATTTATAGTTAATTCCATCATAAAGTAAGTCGCAATACAGCCCAATACATTTTAATCGACCATTTCATCACTTTCATAGAGCAAAGGAGACTATTAGCAGAATTGGCTGAAAATTGAATCGGCTAAGGTGCAATTTTGCAATGCAAATCTGAAATGCATACAATCAATTTATATAAAAGACAATAAGTCAATTTAATCAACCTGAAAAGTCAAAAAAAATGAACATTAAGAATCTGCAGCCCGGTTTGGTTTCCAATAATAAATACCTCACAGTTTTAACCGATCAAAGCAGCAAATTGGAACTAATGGTTTTAGATATTGATGGGAAAATTGCCAAAAGGATGGAGACCATAGTAAACGAAGGCAGACACCATCTCGCATTGGATATGCAGGACCTGGTTAAAGGACCTTATATAATGAACGCTTTTACAGGGGGCAATTTTATCAAATCGATCCGTTTTATCAAGCAATAATCTGGTTTTATTAGCAAAGATGTGATACAGGGTTCTGCCGTTGGCAGAACCTTATTTTTTTAGAAAACTAGCCGTACGCAATGCTGCATTTTCCCTGATATTTTTGTAAAAAAAATTCATATCTGCAACATGGTAATTTTTGGTTGTATAAAAGATACTGCCAAAAAAGTGTGGTTTATCTGTCCATAATACCCCATTACTGATAGTAGCATTGACCAGTTTTTCTATTGGTTTATTATAGTTCAGTAATACACCTCCTTTGTTCCAGCTGCGATCTGCTGCTGGAAGGGAATCCGTCCAGGTGAGGGGATTGGTAACTATTGCCGTAAACTTTTCTGCTTGTACAAATGGGGGTTTGTATCCCTGCTTATAAGTTCGCCAGCTACAAATACATCCTGTTTGTTCCGGTGTTTTACAGGGCTGTATGGTCTTTAAAAAATCCGGTTCAACAGCCATTCCTACCAGATAGGCGGCTACCAGGTTCTTTTCTAAAGCTTTCCCATCAAAAAATTCCTTTAATAATCTTTTGGCATGGGTGGTTCCCTGGCTATGCGATGCTATAATAATGGGTCTTCCCTTGTGGTATTGTTGCAGATAATAATTAAATGCAGCTTTAATGTCCAGATAAGCCAACTCAAAAGAAGCTAAAGCCTCTAAAGTATCCGTGGATGTTTTGGGATAATAGCTGGAAAGACTGGCCTGACGGTATCGGGGCGAATAAATTCTGCCTACTTCATTAAAAATGCTGGCCTGAAAAAGAATGGTGGAATAATCTGTTTTAGCATTCAATTCCGGGTTATCAATAGGCGCATTCCACCCAAAGCTTCTTTCTTTATCAGTATAGGTGGTGGGATGTATGAAAAAAACATCTGCTGCTGTATCCGGATGATAGTTGGCTTTAAGAGATGATGGTACACTATCGGAGGGGTCCTTTTTATCAGGATGCGCCGCCCAATGATCAAGATTACTATAATCAGGGGTGCCCGATGGATTTCTGAAAGTATAGCCTGCAATATATGGGTGATAACTGCTGGTGCAGGATAGGAAAAAGAAACTTACAAGAAATAAGTAATTGGCAGATTTTAGACGCATGCGCCAAAGTTGATAAATTAGTTTCATTTATCCATCTTATCTACATCTTATGTGGAATGCTTTGTGTTTTGTAATTTCCCCTTTAGAACTTTTTAAACACCTTTAAATAAAAGTATATGTCAATACCTGTTGTGGATTTAGCTGATTTCCTAAGCGGTGATCCCGCCAAAAAAGCGGCTTTTGTGCAGGCTTTGGGAGAAGCTTATGAAGAAGTAGGATTTGTAGCTGTAAAGAATCATGGTGTTCCGGATGCCTTGATTGCCCATCAATATGAATATGTACAACAGTTTTTTTCGCTGCCACTGGAAAAAAAGCTGGCTTATGAAATCAAGGGACTGGCTGGACAGCGAGGTTATACCAGCTTTGGCCGTGAACATGCCAAGGGCAGTGAAGCGCCGGATTTGAAAGAGTTTTTTCAGTATGGTCAAACAGTTGCAGCTGATGATTCACTTAAATCAGAATACCCCGATAATGTACAGGTAAATGAAATAGAATCATTTAATGAAACCATTTTTCAGGCTTACCGTCATTTTGAAAAAAGCGGTACATCAATGTTACAGGCTATTGCGCTTTACCTTAACCTGAATGAGCATTATTTTGATGATTATGTAGAAAAGGGTAATTCCATATTAAGGTGTATTCATTATCCACCCATTACCCAGGAACCTAAATCAGCCATTAGAGCAGAACAGCATGAAGATATCAACCTAATCACTTTATTGGTAGGCGCTTCGGCCGATGGCTTACAAATACTTACCAAACAGGGTGAGTGGGTTAATGTTACTTCCCTCCCCGAACAGATAGTGGTAAATGTGGGCGATATGCTGCAAAGATTGAGCAATAACAAGCTCAGAAGTACCACACACAGGGTAATAAATCCGCCCAAAGCTTTATGGCATACCAGCAGGTTTTCAATGCCCTTCTTTCTGCATCCTAAAAGTGAGATGAGCCTTGCATGTTTAGCATCTTGCATTAGCAGCAACCATCCCAAAGCTTATCCAGATACTACGGCAGGTGAATACCTGGATGAAAGACTGAGGGAGATTGGTTTGAAAAAATAGCGTTGCGTGATTTTGCTGATTATTTGAATGCGTGTTTATGTAGCATCAAAAATTATAGTGTCTTTATAGCTGTATTTTTATATCAACAGATAAATCTGTAATTTCCCTATTCACTGCAACCATTGCCCCATGGTTCTCTCTCGTCATATTCCTTTTCTGAAAGCTGTATTTCTGCACAGTATCACTGCATTTGGTGGTCCGCAGGGACATATGGGTATGATGCTGAAAACATTTGTGCAACAAAGAAGGGATATTACGGAAGAAGAACTGATGGAATATAACGGGTTCTGTCAGTTATTACCCGGCGCTTCATCTACCCAAACCCTTACCCTGATTGGTTTTAAAAGGGGTGGCATACCACTGGCCATTCTCACCTTACTTATCTGGATTTTTCCTGCCTGCACACTAATGGGCGGGGTATCTTTTTTGCTGGATTATTTTAATGATATGGGTTTGGGTTCAGGTGTATTCAAATTCATTCAGCCCATGGCCATAGGTTTTATTGCTTATTCAACATTCCGGATTTTCGGCATCGCCGTACATAATACGATTACCACCTTCATTATGTTAGTGGCTACTGTTGCCACTTTTCTGGCTTTTAAATCTCCCTGGGTATTTCCAGCCTTAATAGTTTTGGCAGGGATTGTTACCAATTTTAGTGATAAACGGATTCCGCAAAAAGGGGTATTGCCTAAAAAAATCAAATGGGGTAATATGCTCATTTTTTTGGCATTGTTTGGATTGGCAGGATATATATCAGAAACAGCCAGTAAGCAAGAATGGCCCAACAGAAAATCCATCAACCTTTTTGAAAATGCCTATCGTTTTGGTAGCCTGGTTTTTGGAGGGGGAGATGTGTTGATACCGCTGATGTATGAGCAATATGTTATCCGACCCGAATCAAAAAGAATACAGGAAACAAAAAGAGAGGTTTTAAATATCAGCAGGGCCGATTTTCTTACCGGTTCAGGTATGGTGAGGGCGATTCCGGGACCGGTATTTTCTATCGGGGCTTTTACGGGAGGCATGGTTATGCGGAATGAAGGATTCGGGAAGCAGTTGATGGGCTGTATTATTGGTGCAATAGGTATTTTTCTTCCCAGTGCTTTGCTTGTTCTATTCTTTTTCCCGGTTTGGCAAAATCTAAAAAAATATGCGGTGATTTTCAGGTCTTTAGAGGGCATTAATGCAGCGGTAGTGGGCATCATGGCGGGTGCTACCTGTTTTCTGATCAAAGATGCTTTTCTTTATTCGCTTTTAAATGGGGATAGGTTAGGGATATTAGATATGTTGATTGTATGTGGAACCTTTCTTTTACTGGGCAGTAACCGCATGCCTGCACCCTTTCTTGTACTGGCCTGTTTGTTATTGGGTTGGATTTTCTGATCTGTCAGTTTATTGTAGAGTTCAATAAATCATGTATATTAGATTATGGTCACGATTGCATTATACAACCTAAAAGGCGGTGTGGGCAAAACTGCTTCCACCATTAATCTGGCATATCTTTCTGCTAAAGAAAGCTATAAAACTTTGATCTGGGATATGGATCCGCAAGGCTCTTCCTCTTTTTACCTGGGAGCTACCACATCTGCAAAAAACGAATCCAAAAAACTATTGAGTAGTGAGATGGATTTATTGGATGCTGCACAAGAAACCGCTTATACTAACCTTAGCATAATTCCAGCCGATCTTTCAGCCCGCCATGCCGATGTTTTACTAAGTGAAATGAAACAGTCCAAAAAAAAGATTGCTTCTTTATTGAGCGGTTTGAAGAAAGAATTTGATGTAGTGATACTCGATTGCCCTCCCGGAATATCTTTATTACATGATGCAATTTTTCTGGGCGTAGATTGGATCCTAATGCCGAATATACCCACAACACTTTCTATCCGTTCATTTGAAACAGTAGCGAATTATTTTAAAGAAAACGGGTTGGATATGAAGAAGGTCAAATGTTTCTTCAGTATGGTAGACCATCGAAAGAACTTACACCATGATGTAATGAATGAATTTTATAAGGATAAGGTATTTTTCAAAAGTTATATTCCCTACCTGAGCGATGTAGAAAAAATGGGCATTCACGAAGCCCCGCTGGAAACCTTTGCTGCCAGTAGTTATGCCGCCCAATGTTACCGTGATCTTTGGAAAGAGATCAAAAAGAATTGTATTGATTAATTTTGTGTAAGTAGAAAAAAATGTAAATGAACAGAGAACTAAATTCCTGGTATAGTCCTGCATTAGGCAAAGACATGCCCATTGTATCTTACGGCCATTATGGCTTTGCTTTATTGCTGATACCCACAGCTGGCGCTGATTACCTGGAATATGAAAGGTTTCATTTGGTTGATGCTTTAGCACCATTGATCAATGCCGGAAAACTGAGGGTATTTAGTATAAACAGTATGAATAAGGAGAGCTGGATGAATAATGAAATGGTTCCCGAACACAAAGCTATCCGGCATAACCAGTTCAATGAATATGTGTTTAATGAAGTAGTACCCTACATCAGATATGTTACCAGCAACGAAACCATGATCTATACCTGCGGCGCTTCTTTTGGGGCGCTGCATGCCATGAACCTTTTTCTCAAACGTCCCGATATCATTAATGGTGCCATCAGCATGAGTGGTGTGTACAATCTTACAGAATATACCAAGGGCTTTTTTGATAATGAAGTATATTATAATAGTCCGGAACATTATGTACCTAACCTCACCGATGAATGGTACCTGGAAAAGATCAGGTCCAGTCATCATATCCATATTTATACCGGAAGTGGTGCCTACGAAGATCCGGAAGCTTCTAAAAGATTTGCCGGTGTTTTGTATGCCAAAGGCATTTGGTATGATCTTGATGTATGGGGAGAAGATATTAAGCACGACTGGCCAACCTGGCTTAAAATGTTGCCATATATCATCCACACAAAATTTTAAGGAGGAACTGAAGAGTATTCTGCAAAAAGCAAGTTAATTCCAGATACATTCCTTGTACTCTGCCCTGCCTGCTTTAATATTACAGCCTAAATGTTGGATTTGAGAAAACGGCTGCTTTTGGTGGGTATTATATGGGTAATAGGCTCGGTAATGTTATGTAACATAGCGCAGGCGCAGTTTGTAACAGTAAGTGGTACTATTTATGATATCTCTGCCAGAAGACCATTGGAAGCCGTAGGTGTTTATAGTACATCCGGTAAAACTGCCATCACAGACTCACTGGGCAAGTACAGCATTCGGCTGCTAACCAAAGATTCTATCTGGTTTTCACTGATTGGGAAAACAACCATGAAATACCCGGTGGACACCATTTCCAGCCTCGATAATTTTAATGTGATGATTCATGTAAGGGCCACAGAATTGCCTGAAGTGAAAGTGCGCAACAGTTATTACAAGTATGATTCTGTTCACAACCGGAAAGATTATGCCAAAGTGTTCGATTTTCGCAAGCCGGGACTCAGGCTCAGCAATAACCCCAATTATAACCCAGGCGGTTTAACGGTAGGCTTTGATGTGAATGAGATCATTAATTTATTTCGTGTAAAACGTAACCGAAGTATTCTTAACCTGCAAAACAGGTTACTGGCAGAAGAAAGGGATAAATATGTAAATAGCAGATACACCAAACAATTTGTACGAAAGATTACCAAACTAACATCTCCCGAACTGGATACTTTTATGAACCGATACAGACCACCTTATGAAGTGGTTCAATTGCTGAACGAACTGGAACTGGGCTATTATATACAGCAAAGTTTTGAGCAGTATAAAACGACTAAAATTAAAGGGTGGATGAGAAGGAAAGACGAATAAATTTTAAATGTTGAACAAGGAATGTTGAAGGCTGAAGGGAATGTTGAACTTTAAAGTGAGCAGTGGGTTTAATATTTATGATTCAACATTCAAATCAACAATCTACATTAATTGTTCCTTGATAGTTATTTCTTCCGCTTTTGTTGCCAGTAACTTGATCATCGGCAACAATCCGCCAAAACGTGCATCAGTGCTGTTTCCTGTTTTCCATCTATGATAGATTTGTTGCGCAATCACTGCGTTTTTGAATAGTCCGAAAACATAATAAAACTTAATGTCAGACAGGTCTCTGCCGCTTTTTTCTGCATAGCGTTCTATAAATTCTTTACGCGTAAAATTTCCTTTCAGCCAGGTGAGGTTGTACATTTTAAACACATCGCCTTCGCCTTCTTCAAACCAATATGCAAGGGTAGCGCCTAGGTCCATCAGCGGATCACCAACGGTTGACATTTCCCAATCCAGTACGCCTACAATCTTCTTAAGGTCATTGTTATCCAGTATCAGGTTATCGTGTTTGTAATCATTGTGTAAAAAAGAAGCTGCCTGCGCTCTGGGCAAATTGTCTTTGATCCATAAAGCCACAGAATCCATCTGATCTATCTTGTCTGTTTCAGCAGCATAATATCTTTTGGTCCAGCCTTCCACCTGCCTGATAACGTAGCCTTCGGGTTTCCCTAATTGGGCAAGCCCTGTTTTGTTGATGTCTATTGCATGTAATGCCACCAGGTTATCAACCATGGCTGCAGAGAGGGCATTTAAGGTTTCGACTGAAAGATGCATAGATGGTGCATTTCCTGCACGCAATATGGTGCCGCTTAATTTTTCCATCACATAAAAAGGAGAACCAATTATGTCTGCTGATTCGCAATACACAATAGGGGTAGGCAGTTTGGCATAATGTGGTTTTATAAGCGATAGCACCC
>CALRUV010000180.1:0-7456 GCA_943371455.1 Chitinophaga pinensis
CATGAGATCCTCCCTAACGGCTATCTTAAAATTTCCCGGAAAGGTTTTACCGAAAAACAAATAGCATTTACCAATATAGAAGTTTACCACAAACAAATGAATATCCTGCCCTATGCTTCTTCAGTAGGCGGTGTAGCCATCAGACCCAACAAAGAAGGTGTTATCAAACACAAGGCCTTATGGGCCATGGAAGAACAAACCAATATGCAGCTTGACCAGATCAGACAGCAAATTGAATTGCTTGCCAAACAAGCGCAGGAAATACAAAACAGGAAAGAATTGAGTTTGATGATCTATGATGCCAAACTTGGTTTTAAACCACAGATGGGGCATACCTATCATCTCTACGAAAATAAAGATGGTTCGCACATGCTTTCTTTGGTATCGCCTAAAGAATGGGGAAGCTCCGGACCATTTAAGCAATTTATTTCTTCTGTTAAATTACTGGCAGACCATACCTGGGTAGAGGTAAAGTAATTAAATACCATAAAGGCTTCCGCTTTTGGCAAAAAGGCGGTCTATTTTTTTCTCTACTTCTTTATCCTTCACCAATGGCGGTGCATGATGGGGTTTTATTCGCGCATCAATAACCATCGGTCCTTTACATCCCCAATGCTTGTGCTCAGAGAAAGCCATGAAGCCATGTATATCGTGGGAGGGGTTGCTGCGTGTGTAAGTAACCCAGAGATAATTATGCATATTAGTTGCAACAAAAGAAGCATCATCACAGATCACTATTTGCACAATGCCTTCGATAGCTGGTAGCATGGAAGCCAATTGATCGTTAAGCATGGCAATTTCCCTGGCTGTTTGATCTTCTCCTCCATATGCAGGTAGCGTTATAGCTAATACACCAGGCATCACCATTTTCATATCCTTATACCCACTTAATGATTGAAACGCAGGCGGGATATCAGTTGCCAGCGTTCTGATGATGGCACCATAAGCCGCAAATACCACTTTACTACCCGTATTTAAACCGGTGCCGGAATAATCCAGGGTATCCATGGTGGTGTGTGTATGAAAATGAATATCTCTGGTAAGATCTATTCTTTCAAAAACAAAATGCAGGTATTCCTGCACATGGTAGGTACTGATTTGATTACTATCATCAGCCGTAATAAAAAGAAATTTAGCCAAGCTAAGCTGTCCTGTACCTAATACACGATTGGCGATGGTTAATAGTTCTGCCGGTTGTTTGGTAGGGGTATATGGGGTGTATCTTTCACTGCCAATAGCTAATAAAAGTGGATGCACACCTGCAGCATCAACTGCATGCACTTCTTTTAAACCGGGTATTTCTTGTGGTATAGCATCACCTGTTAATTCGTGAATGAGTTGTCCAAAACTGGTGTCTTCCTGTGGCGGCCTTCCCACAACGGTAAAAGCCCAGATGGCATTTTTACGCGCATATACTTTGTGTACACGCATCAATGGAAAATTATGCCTGAGGCTATAATATCCCAGGTGATCGCCAAAAGGACCTTCGGGTTTATTTTCTCCAGGATATACTTCACCAGTTATTACAAAATCTGCATCGGTACTGATGCAGAAGCCATCCTCATAACAGTAACGGAATCTTCTGCCACCTAAAACGCCGGCAAATGTCATCTCACTCATCCCTTCCGGCAAAGGCATTACAGCAGCTACTGCATGAGAAGGTGGACCGCCAACAAAACAACTAACTTTTAAGGGCAAACCCTTTTTATTTGCATTTGTTTGGTGAATACCAATACCTCTGTGTAGCTGGTAATGTAATCCAATTTCTTTGTCTTTTATATAATCGTTTCCATTTAACTGGATACGATACATGCCCAGATTGGATTTCATGATACCAGGCTGATCTGCATCTTCTGTGTAAACCTGCGGTAGTGTAACAAAAGCACCACCATCATTGGGCCAGTGTTTTATTAAAGGAAGATCTGAAATACGGATCTCTTCAAACAATACGGGTTTTGAAATAGGATTTTTTAAAGGCAATGCATGGGCTGCGGCAATGGCCACTTTAAAATTATCTATAGGGTGTTTCAGTGCAGCTAAGGGGTCATTTTTCAATGCAATTAATTGCTGCACGACGCGAAAACTGTCTCGGAAAATTATTTTACTTCTTTCAATTGTTCCGAAAATATTGGATGCAGCCCTAAAGCGCGAGCCTTTTACATTTTCAAACAAGAGGGCTGGTCCGCCCGCTTCATACACACGCAAATGTGTGGCCGCCATTTCCAGATGCGGATCTACTTCTTCTTTGATCCTGATCAACTGTCCCTGTTTTTCAAGATCTACCAAACAATCTTCTAATGAAAAATAACTCATAAATTACTAACAAATAGCATGAAGAAATGTTGCCTCAATCCTTTCTTTCTGTTCCATATAAATAATAAATAACCAGTCCCACAAATGGGGCGAACAAAATGAGTATGGTCCACAATAACTGGGTATTACGCTCCAAATCAACCCTTTCAAAAATGCCTTTGATGGTGTAAATAATAATGGCAAGCCAGATAACGGCTATCAAGAATAGCTGCATAAAACTACATTTATAACTCTAAGCTAATGCATCGGCACCAAATTTCAGAAGCATGATTTAGTCATAAACCCTAATCTGTGCACAAACAGCAAAGAGATTAGCTTTATCCTGCTTATTTTTGCAGTATGACCAAACTAAGTGTCAATATCAACAAATTCGCAACCATTCGAAATAGTCGTGGAGGTAATAATCCTGATGTAACCAAAGCTGCCATAGATGCACAATTATTTGGGGCTGATGGCGTAACTGTTCACCCCCGGCCGGATGAAAGGCATATTCGCTATGATGATGTAAGGGCAATTCGTAAAATTATTTCCACAGAATTCAATATTGAAGGCAACCCTACGGAACAGAAATTTGTTGACCTGGTTCTGGAAACAAAACCGCACCAGGTAACACTGGTCCCGGATGCATTAGGGCAGCTTACCAGCGATCATGGATGGGATACCCGTAAAAACAAAGATTACCTTATATCTATTATCAGCGTTTTTAAAAATGCAGGCATCCGGGTTTCTATTTTTGTGGATGCCGATATAAACATGGTTGAAGGGGCTTTTGAAACGGGTACCGACAGAATCGAATTATACACAGAATCATATGCCACCTTATTTGCAGCATGCAATTCTGCAGATGCCATTGCTCCCTATGTGCTGGCTGCAAACAAAGCAAAGGAATTGGGTATGGGAATTAATGCAGGTCATGACCTTGACCTCAAAAATCTTTCTTTTTTTTCCAAACATATCCCCTTTTTAGATGAAGTAAGTATCGGTCATGCACTAGTATGCGATGCCCTTTATCTGGGATATGAGAATGCGGTACAATTATATAAAAGACAGCTTATAAATCGTTAACAAAATTCAGGATTGAATCGCTCTAATACTTAGAAAAGGGATTGCTCATTGCCCCAGTAACACTTTATTTTGAATAATTGTGGCTATGTATTTTACAGCAGGGGCAGATAGTGAAAATCAAGTATCTTGCAACCATATCCAAACCAGTTTTATGGCAACACCAATTGTTGGTATTATCATGGGGAGCGATAGCGACCTAAGCATTATGCAGCCTGCAGCAGCTATCTTACAACAATTCAATATTCCTTTTGAATTAACCGTAGTATCTGCACACAGAACACCTTTGCGAATGCTAGATTATGCCACAACTGCCAAAGAAAGAGGTTTGAAGGTAATTATTGCAGGTGCCGGTGGTGCGGCTCATTTACCGGGTATGGTAGCTTCTATCACCACATTGCCTGTTATTGGTGTGCCAATCAAATCATCCAATTCAATAGATGGATGGGATTCTGTTTTATCCATTCTCCAAATGCCCAATGGTGTTCCGGTTGCAACCGTTGCACTCAATGCGGCTAAAAATGCAGGCATTCTTGCCGCACAGATCTTAGGTATTCAGGACAGTACCATTTCGGCAACCGTAACACATTACAAACAGGAAATGAGTCATGAAGTAAGCGGGAAAATAGCCAAACTAAAATTAGACTGGCCCAATGGATTTGATGAATAAACAACGGCTGGTTAATAAGTAATCACGCCAAAGCCAGCATTAAAACCTGTTGAAGCATTGTATAAAATTTGCAACCATTCTTTTCCTTCAGTTGCATAATAGAGCGAGAAATTTTCTACCCTTTCCTGTAAACTTACTTTGGGAAAATAGGCTTCCTTTATTTTTTTGATCTGTTCCTGCTGTACACTGTATTTCAATTTCTCGGCACGCAGCATTTTCTTTTCCAGTTCAGAAATTTTGGAAAGGGCTTTTTTCTCCAGTGAAGAAACATGTGCGTTAAGGGTTTGGTCTATTTTATTTGTAAGGGCTCTCAGATGCTCATAATAGGCTGCTGCCTGCGAGATCTCTGCTGAAAGCGATAATTGATGGGTACTTTCATTTTTCACCAGTTTGCTTACCAAACTAAATTCATCAAGGAACAAATCAGTTACCTGAAAATCCATGCTTTTAAATTTATCCATCGCCAGTTTGGGCATAAGCAAAAAAGAGTTCCTTAAAATTAAAACAGGGAAAGGCACTTCTATAGCATCAAATACCTTCTTCAACTCCAGCCAATAGGCAATTTCTCCTCCCCCACCTATAAATGCAATATTGGGTAAAACCGTTTCCTGAAAAGCTCCGCGCAAAATCACATTGGCACTAAACCTTTCCGGAAAATTTGAAAGCTCTGCCAGTATTTCATCCTGAGTAAATGTCAGATCCAGCGCTTTTACCAAATAATTAGCTCCCTCCCTTTCTATCCGTTCCCGATGATTGTTCAGGAGGTAAAAAAGGTTCAGGTTTCTTCCCCCGGTTTGTACCTTATAATTTTTAGCAAGTGATGTAATGGTTTGGGAAACTTGCTGGTGAGAGAATTCTTCCAGCAATTCTTTCCGTACTACCGAGTGGTATAATTTTTTCAGTTTTACATTATCGGGTATGAGCACAACCAAACCAAAATCCGCAAACAATGCATGTACCATTTCTAAAGTAGCCTGTTGAATGGTTTTGCCTTCGGTGTAGGATTGCCTTAAAATAGTAATGAATGCATCACCCAATGGTTTAACGCCGGTTTGTCCGTTGATCGCTTCTATTAATGCGAGCAAAGCCTTATCCACCTTCATTCTCCCTACTGCACCCGTTTGTTTGGTTTCCCATACTAATTTCTGTGTGCCAACATGTACAAATCCCAACTCTTCCAAATCAGCATCTTCACTGCCCATATAATAAACGGGTACAAAATTATTTTCAGGCATTGCCTGCTTCAATTCATCAGCCAATTTGATGGCATGCAGAATTTTATAAATAAAATAAAGTGGTCCGGTAAAAATATTGGGTTGATGGGCAGTGGTTATGGTAAAAGTATTTTTTTGTGCAAGTAAATCCAGGTTATGTTGCACCGCTTTTGAAGCAGGAAGATTTGCATATTGTTCCTGTAAAACTTCGGTTAATACGGATCGAGGGGTATTGAATTTTTCTCTGGCAAGAATGGCATCTTTTATCCCATCTAAATTGGGTTGATGCCGGTAGAATTCTTGCAGCAATGGAGAACCGGATAAATAATCCAATACAAGCTTTGTGAAATAACCGGTGCTTTCGTATGATAGGTAAGTTGCCTCTTGCTGCATAATCTTGGTAAAAATACATTTTAGCTGAGAAATCCGTTATTTCAGCCCTGTTTATTGAAAACGATCCGGGTTAAAAGGTGCAATATCCATACTCAATTTTTCTTCATTCACAATTTCATTCACTATTTTTCCTGTTCCGGCACCCAGGCTCAAACCAACCATGGCATGACCTGTAGCCATCACCACATTGTTCCATTTTTGGGTACGTCCAAGATAGGGTAAGCCATCTGCAGAACATGGCCTGTATCCATACCAGATCTTATCTACAGTTGGCATCGGTACTTTAAATTCCGGGAAATAGTTTTCCACCGCTTGCAAAATACCTGCTACCCTGGATAAACGGGGCGGTGTATTGGTTTTGGTAATTTCCATGGTTCCGCCAAACCTGATCTTATTGCCATCCATGGGCGTTAATGCCACACGGCCTTCAATTAATACGGAAGGATAATTGAGTTTATAGGGTGAATCTTCTAATGTAACAGAATAGCCCCTTCCAGGCATGAGCGGAATTTTTACCTGCATCTTAGCAGCCAGTTCCCTGCTCCAGGAGCCCGAAGCAACCACAACTGTATCTGCTTTATAAACACCTTTATTAGTTTTTACCTGGGTAATTTTTTTACCGCTATTTTCAAAAGCAATCACTTCCTCTTCCTTTTGCAGTTTCACACCATTTTGTTGCAGGTGCACCAATAATTGCTGCATTAATTTATTAGGATACAAATGCGCATCACATTTAAAATGAACCGCACCCAAAGCATTGATCCTTGTTTGTGGTTCTAATTCCTGCAAAGCCTGTGCACTTAATAAAACCGTATCTGTTAGGCCCAGTTCATGCGCCCGATGCATCACATGCTTTGCGTGTTCACCGCCTGCTTCTGTTTGAAAAATTTCCAGCAAGCCTTTGTGTTCATAAGCAAAATTAAATTGTGGCATGGCCGACCATTCCTCGTACAATTTTTTACTGATGATGGCGATATCCCGTAAAGGAATGGCCGATTTTTCTACATGTGCTGGTGTGGCTATTTTCATGAACTTAAGGCCCCAGTCAATCAAACTTAAACTTAATCGAGGCTGCACATAAAAAGGACTCTTCGCATTCCACATCCATTTCAATCCCTGTTTAACAATTCCGGGGGTGGCAAGTGGGACAAAGTGACTGGGACAAACATAACCTGCATTGCCATAAGAACAGTTACCTGTAATATCCGTTTTATCTATAACTGTTACTTCGTGTCCTGATGCTTGTAAATAATAGGCGCTACTTAAACCAATGATACCTCCTCCAATGATAACAACTTTCATGCAATTTCTTTAGGTGTGCAAAGTTCGTAAAATGTAAGGATAACTGGCTATTAAATTACCTGAAAACCGTATGCATAAGGATCGTCTTCCGGATCAATGGAAATAGTATTGTGGCCATAGATCTTTGCCCAGCCCTCAATTCCCGGAATGATGGCAGCTTTTCCCCCAACAGTAGTAATGCCTTCAATGGTTCCTGTAAATTTTGAACCGATGATACTTTCATGAATAAAATGGTCGCCTTCCTTCAATAAACCTTTGGCAAACCATTGCGCCAACCTTGCAGAAGTTCCCGTGCCACAGGGTGATCTGTCAATGGCTTTGTCGCCATAAAAAACTGCATTGCGAGCGGTAGAAGTTGGGTCCATCACCTCTCCAGCCCATAATAAATGTGAGCAGCCTTGTATGGTAGGATTTTCCGGATGAATAAAAGCATGTGCTTCATTGATCCTTTTACGCAATACCCTTGACCATGAAATTAATTGGTCTGCGGTAAAATGTTGCA
>CALRUV010000181.1:0-7300 GCA_943371455.1 Chitinophaga pinensis
TAACCCAAAACCAAAGCTCCAAACTCCAAACTCCAAACTCCAAACTCGAATCTTCAGACTCCCGCCTCATCAACGCCATACAATCTGCCCTAAAACAAAGCATGGAAAAACATCCCCATTTAATTCTCATGGGACAAGACATTGCCGAATATGGGGGTGCATTTAAAATTACAGAAGGGCTGGTGGAAATTTTTGGAAAGGAGAGGGTACGCAACACACCCTTGTGCGAAAGCGCTATTGTGGGAGCCGCACTGGGATTAAGTTTGGAAGGTTTTAAATCGGTGATGGAAATGCAGTTTGCCGATTTTGTAACGGTAGGGTTTAACCAGATCGTGAATAATTTAGCCAAGCTTCATTATCGCTGGGGACAAAACGCGGATGTGGTGATTCGAATGCCAACAGGTGCAGGTGTGGGCGCCGGTCCCTTTCATTCGCAAAGTAATGAAGCCTGGTTTACACATGTGCCCGGTTTAAAAGTAGTCTATCCTGCCACACCTTACGATGCCAAAGGTTTATTGATTGCTGCCATCAATGATCCCAATCCTGTTTTATTTTTTGAACACAAGGCTTTGTATAGAAGTATCAGCGGGCCAGTGCCTGAAGGATACTATGAAGTGGAGATCGGTAAAGCAAATCTGGTAAAAGAAGGGGAAGATATTACGTTGATTACTTATGGGGCAGGGGTTCATTGGGCTTTAGAATACCAGACAAATAATCCTAACATATCATTACATGTCCTCGATCTGAGAACCTTGCTGCCATTGGATTATACGGCTATTAAAGATGCTGTTGCCAAAACCGGGAAAGTTTTACTCTTACACGAAGACACCTTGGTAGGTGGCATTGGCGGTGAAGTCGCTGCCTGGATTAGTGAGCATTGTTTTGAAATGCTGGATGCTCCAGTAATGCGCTGCGCATCGCTGGATACACCAATCCCTTTTAATATAGATTTGGAAAAGAATTTCCTGGCAAAATCCAGGTTAGCAGATTACATACATAAACTAGTAAGCTATTAAAAAAACCGTGCCCTTGTGCCTTTGTGTGAAATTTTTCTCACAAAGGCACTAAGGCACGGTTAGGGATTTATTTTCCAGATGGCCTAAAATATCGGATAGGTGGTGCAGGTTCTTTTTTCAGTTGGATACCCTGGGTTGGCAATAATTTCAAAGCTTCCTTAACTGCTTGTTCCAGTTGCGGATCATGGCCTTCAATAATTGCTTTGGGATCCTGGAATACTTCCACATCAGGTGCTACGCCAACAGCTTCTACAGCCCATTCTCCATCGGTATCAAAAAAGCCACCTCTGGGTGCCACCATGGTTCCGCCATCAATAAATGAGGGTGTATCCCAAGTGCCCACTAATCCACCCCAGGTACGTGTACCTACCAATGGACCTATCTTAGATTTACGGAACATATAAGGTAATAGATCGCCCCCAGAACCAGCGCTCTCATTGATGATCATCACTTTTGGTCCCCAAATACCTGCCATAGGCGTTGTAGAAACCTTGTGACCCTCCACGCGGTTATTAAAGTAACCCTGTAATTTCCTGCCCATTACGTCAATCATATAATCGGCAGCAGAACCGCCACCATTGTTTCTTTCGTCAATTACCGCACCTTTTTTATCCTGTTGAGAAAAATAGTAACGGTTAAAATAAGTATAGCCGGGATTACCTGTATTGGGTACATACACATAAGCCAGTTTACCTTCTGATAACTGTGCCACTTTTTTTCTGTTATCCTCCACCCAATTTCTCGACCTTAAAGCAGCTTCATTAGCAATGGGCACAACAGTAAGGTTTCTGGCTCCTTCCATACTTGGTTTACTGTTTACCCGGATCTTTACCTGCCGGTTGGCACTACCTTCAAATAAACTGTAGAGGTTCATAGAAGCTGTAAGTAATTTGCCATCAACTTCCAGTAAATAGTCTCCTTCTTTTATATCAATTCCTGGACCGCTTAATGGTGCACGTAATTCTGGATTCCAGTTTTCACCGGTATAAATCTTTTTTATTTTAAAATAGCCATTGTCTGTTTCGTAATCAGCACCCAGCAATCCAACAGGTACAATGGGTACATCGGGGAAATCACCCCCGCGTGTAAACGAATGTCCAACCGAAACCTCACCTCCAAGTATATCAATGATATAATTCAAATCCGAGCGATGCTTTACATGTGTTACCCAGGGCTTATACCAATTGTACACCTTATCCCAGGGCGCGCCATGTACATTATCTACATATAAAAAATCGCGCTGATAACGCCAGCCTTCCCGGAAGATCTGTTCTGCCTCTTTATTGGGGTCAACAAATACTTTCATACCCTCAACCGCCAACCTGCCTTCGCCTGGTTTGGGTGCTGCTGCAGTGCCGGTAATAAACCATCCGCCAGCATTTCTAATGAGCAGACTTTTTCTGTCGAAACTTGTGGTGTTACTTAAAACGCCTCTTGCAAATTCTGTTCCTTTTTTATCTTTCAAACTATAGCGGGAGAGAACTGCGCCAGGTTCATTCTGTATACCTTCTGTATAAAAAACGGTTCCATCAGGACCGGCAATTAATTTTAGGTAATTGCGTGAGGGTAGGCTGGTAGCAAGTATGCGTTGTTCGATACCTTCAAAATCAATTTTCACTTTTACGCCAGCAGAAGCTATTGCTGGCTTGGCATTAGTTTTGGAACTATCGCTTGATTTTTTTTCTTCTTTGGCAGGCTCTTCATCACTTTTGGGTTCAAAAGGAGATGGAGCTTCTTTGCTCAGCACTGCCACATACAAGGCACGGTTAACCGGATAATTATAACTGCTCATATCCAGCCATCCGGCACTTAATCCATAATCAGTACTTGCCAGGAAGTACAGGTATTTTCCACTTTCATCCCATTGCGGATCGATGGCATCAGAAAGGCCATCCGACAGTCTTGTACTCTTTCCAGATTCGAGCTGAAATAATTTAACTGCCTTAAACTGGTTCTCCTGAATCTGCACATAAGCAATCCATTTGCTATCCGGCGACCATACAGGATTCAGTGAACGATTGGGATGCGCCAAACGGTCGGTATCAGCCAGTTTTGCTACACCGGTTGCCAGATCAATATACCAGAGATTATAATCGGTATCAGTAAAAGCGATGTATTTACCATCGGGCGACCAGACAGGAAAAAAGTAAAATTTATTGTTTGGGATGGGATAAGCTTTGGGCGTTTGTAAACCAGACTGATCGCCTACCATTAGCTGGTATTCTCCACTGGCATCAGAGAACCAGGCAATTTTTTGTCCGTCTGGCGACCAGGTTGGATAACGGTCTGCAGAACCGGGCGTACGGGTAATATTGCGCCAGTCGCCATTTTCCTTTGGTATAGAAAATATTTCTCCGCGACTTTCAAATAAAGCCCTTTTACCAGTAGGCGATAAACTAGCATTGATCAACGAACTTGCGCCCAGGTTATTCCAACGGGGTCTGCCCCAGTTCAGGTCGCCTGAAACTTGGATGGCAAGTTGTTTACCTTTGTTTGCAGAAAGATCAAAACTATGCAGGTAACCACCTTGCTCATACACCAGGGTTTTGTTATAGGAAGTTAGATTTTTTATATCAAAATCTTTGTGAAAGGTTATTTGTTTTTGCAATTTTGTTTTGGGGTCGTATGACCAAATATTATTGATGAGGTCCTGCTCAGATAAAAAATAAACTAAGCCATTTGCCCATACAGGACTGGTATGTCTTTCCTTATCACCCTGCGTTGTTTTAGTGGTTTCCTTTGTTTTCATATTAAAGATCCAAATAGGCTGAGCCTGTCCGCCACGGTAATTACGCCACTCCGCATCCCATAGTGGGTAAGGTTGATAGGCCATCTGTTGCCCGTCATCAGAAAGCGAGCCAGCATATCCAAAGGGTAGTATCATGGGCTGGGCCATTCCACCTGAAGAACTAATACTGTAAAATTTTGAGGTAGCAGTTGGGAAACCTTCTCTACCGGAAGTAAAATAAATAGATTTGCCATCGGGTGTCCATCCCTGAACCAGATCGGGTGAGGGATGCCAGGTAAGGCGTTTGGGTTCACCACCTTTGGTAGGCATCAGGTATACATCTGTATTACCATCATATTGTCCCGTAAAAGCAATCCAGTTTCCATCGGGACTGAATTTCGGATTGGTTTCTGTACCAGCAGCACTGGTTAACCTGCGGGCATCCCCACCAACCTGATCCACAATCCATAGATCATCACCATGAACAAAAACAATATGGTCTTTGCTCAAATTCGGTTGGCGTAAAAGCATGCTGCCTTGTGCTAAAGCAAAATGAGCAATTAATACAGAACTAATACAGAGAACGAATCTTCTGCTAATGGACAAACAGTATTTCATAAACAATAAGTTTTGGGTAACTAATGTACGTAAAGAATGTAGGAAAACGGGTAAATTTAGATGGTTGGTTTTAGGCTCTAAGCTTTACAATGGCTTGATGACTTATTTTTAATTACCTTAATCATTCTATACTTAACTGCTATGAATATAATCAGGTCAACTAAAAAAATAAGTTTAGCAATATTGCTGTTGCTTAATTCTATGGTAAATGGGCAGCAACAATTTGTTGATCCCAATGCCAGTTACCAGTCACCGGTATTTACAGACAAAGACCGACTACAAAAACTCCAATCTTTTTTTCCATTGGCAGAAAAAATTTATATGGACTATGCCGCGAAAAATCATTTTCCCGGATATGCTTTCGGTATTGTATTAGATGGCAAACTGGTGTACTCCGGTGCAGGTGGTTATTCGGATGTAGAGAATAAAATTCCGGCTACTTCCCAATCCATGTTCCGGATAGCCTCTATGAGCAAAAGCCTTACAGCTATGGCCATCGTTAAGTTGCGCGATGAAGGCAAACTAAAACTGGATGACCCCGTTCATCGCTATATACCCGAAATGAAAGGCCAGAAATTAAGTAAAGATGCGCCTGAAATAACCGTAAAAAATTTGCTCACGCATTCTGCCGGATTTCCGGAAGACAATCCCTGGGGTGATAGGCAGCTGGCAGATACAGATGGAGAGTTGATTGCACTAATTAAAAAAGGCATCAGTTTTTCCAATGCACCTGGTCTTACTTATGAGTACAGTAACCTGGGTTTTGCAATGCTCGGTTATATCATTAAAAAAGTAACTGGTATTCCTTATAGCGAATACATAGCCAAAAACATTTTCAAGCCATTGAACATGAACCAGGCTGAATGGGAATACAACAAAGTGCCTTCTGCACAATTCGCCAATGGTTACCGATGGATCAACAATAGCTGGCGCAAAGAGACACCGCTGCATGATGGTGTTTGGGGTGCCATGGGTGGCATGATCACTTCTATTGAATCTTTCAGTAAATATGTTGCCCTGCACCAATCTGCATGGCCTGTTAGTAATGATGCAGAAACGGGTCCCGTAAAAAGAAGCAGTATCCGTGAAATGCAACAGCCATGGCGCTTTGCGAGTATGAATCCGAATTATAAATATCCAAGTGGTAGGGCATGTCCAACTACGGGTGCTTATGCATACGGTTTAAGATGGACCAGTGATTGTGAAGGCCGTGAATCTGTAGGACATAGTGGTGGCTTGCCTGGTTTTGGTAGTAACTGGATGATATTGCAAGAATATGGTTTGGGTGTTATTTATTTTGGCAATGTAACCTATGCACCCACTTCTTTGGCAAATACAATGGTATTGGATACACTTGTTAGATTGGCAAAACTTTCGCCCAGGCAATTACCTGCTTCAAAAATTCTTACCCAAAGAAGAGATGAATTGGTAAAGCTTTTACCAGACTTTTCTATTGCGGAAGCATCCGGCATTTTTGCAGATAATTTTTTTGCAGATTATTTTACTGAGCAAATGAAAACAGAAGCCAGGGCTGCATTTGCCAGGGCTGGAAAAATCATCAGCATAGGAGAATTTGTTCCGGAAAATCAACTAAGGGGTTATTTTAAGTTAATTGGCGAGAAGGGAAATATTAGGGTGGAATTTACACTTACGCCCGAAAACCCTGCGCTGATTCAGGAGTACCATTTAGATTGGGAAGAGAAATAGGCTTATTTTTCTGCTATAAATAATTCCTCTTCTTTCAGATAAAATAAAATTAAGGTGATGGCTAAGAAGCTCAGAATTCTTTCTGCACTCCCCAGTCCATTCCAGGTATTACTTTGCCACATGGCAAACCACTCGCCTCCAATTACTTCAAAACCCAAAAACCAAATTAATATCCCAATGCCCATACCAACCACTCCCCATTTTTTTGATTGATGAAAAGCATTAGCCGATTTTTTTACATGCCTGATCATATTCATTGACCCCTTGATACAACTGAATGCCATCAATGCTTCCAGCGCAATTAGTAAGATATAACCAAGATGAAAAATAAGAGGTTCCTGTATAGCCCTGTAATGAATTTTACTATCTGGGAAGATGGTATCCATCTTCATTACATGTTCTATAAAATGATAATTGGTATAATAATCTGTGGTGTTGCCTAAAACAATCAATAAGCACAAAATAGCAATAGCACTAAGCATCAGGATCTTAATGATCCGGAAAACCATTTGTGTGGACGTTAACAAATCTTATTGATTTTTCAATGGCTTACCTACTTCAACTGTACAATCGTGCCCTGGCTGTCCATGTGGCGGATTAATTTTTAAACCGGCAACATTAATATTAGAAGCAGGTTGTGCTGGCTGCAATGGACTGGCAGCAGGAACAGAATTTGTATTTGGCTTACCGGGTGGTGAGTTTAAAGGGGCACCCACGGAAATATCACAACGGTGGTTAGGTTGACCATGCGGTGGATTCATTCCAGGAGCTGTGGTGGTTGTTGGGGCACTGGTTGTAACAGGTCTGCTGATTACAGGTGATTGAACAGGCTGCCCGGATTGTACGGTTGCAGGTGCTATTTTATTATTTGCATTACTATTGGCAGCAGGATTTGCCTGCATTAATGGCGACATCTGCCCTGGTGCTTGATTAGGCAGAGTTCCTGTTGCAGTAGGTGCCGGTGCTGAATTTAAAGGAGCTCCTACTGCAATTTCACAACGATGTCCGGGAGCGCCATGGGCCGGATTGAGTGCGCCTGTTGATGCGCTATTGGTATTAGTTGGTGCAGCTTTTACACCTGGAGGCGTGCTTGTAGTATTGGGTATAGCTTGGGTTGCAGGTGCAGCTGTTTCTTCTTCTGTTTCATTATTACAGGAAATAAAAAACAGGGAAACCAGGAAGCAACTAAGGGGTAGGAAATACTTTTTCATAAATAAATATAAGCATCTAA
>CALRUV010000182.1:0-7271 GCA_943371455.1 Chitinophaga pinensis
TACTCCAGCGAAAATTTTCAACATGCAGATCATCGCGTGAACGGGTAAGGTTTAGTTTTGTTTTTCCATCTGTTACAATGAGGTCTTGTTTATCGGCTTCATTACCCGGTGTTTGCATTTGTAACCAAGCCAACTGTCCTTTAGGGTTATAAGCAGGACTTACATCGTAACCCCTATTGTCTTCCGTAAGATTCCTGGTAACCCCTGTTTCTACATCATATTCGTATAAATCTGTGTTTGTACTTACCGCATATTCGGTACCAGAAAGTTTTTTTGTTACGTACAGCAAATGCTTGCCATCCGGGTTCCAAATAAAATCTTCATCTCCGCCAAATGGTTTGGTGGGGCAATCAAAGGCTTCATTGGGCATAATGTCCTTGGCTTGCTTTTCGTCATACAAGCCATTGATGAGTGGCGCAACAAATACATGGTCAAATTTTCCATCCTCCCAGGTATCCCAATGGCGGTAATTAAGGCTATTATACACCTGTACATTTGATTTTTTAAGATCAGGATACATTTCAGCCCCAGTCACTTTAAATACAGGCACAGATTTTACAAAAGCTTTAAACTTTTTTGTGGGCGATATTTTTGTATCAGCCAGAAAACTATCAGTATTGGCAATAGGTACCGATTCCCCACCGCTGGTGGCCATAAAAAACGTTTTTCTGGTGCTCTTATTATCCTCAATATTCGGTGTGCTAACAGAAAAAACGATGTATTGATTATTAGTAGAAATGCCCAAACCACTCACCCTGCTTAATTTCCAGAGTTGTTCAGGTGAAAGGTTTGTTTGACCTTCTGCTATTACCGCTAAGGCAATCAGTGTAATGAGAAATGAAAACTGTTTCATAAAAATTATTTTACATTTTTAGCAAAGTCGAATACCAACTGACAAAAAGCTTTAACGCCTATATCCAGTTTACTATCATCTAATAAAAAATCTGGTGTATGATGTCCCGGAGCATTAGAAGCCGTAAATTTTGGATCACGTGCACCGAGGTAAAAAAAGAAGGAGGGTGCTTTGGCACTATAAAATGAAAAATCTTCGGCACCTGTTTCCCAATGATGTAAAACCACATTATTTTCACCTGCTGCTTTTTTTAAGGAAGGTAGTGTTAGTGCTACCAGTTTCGGGTCATTATAAGTAACCAATGTTTTGGTATCAATAGTTACTTCAGCAGAAGCGCCATATGCTTCCGCAATATTTTTTGATGTTGTTCTGATTTTTTCGTGAACATCCCTTTGCATTTTACTATCAAGGGTACGTATGGTACCTTCCATAATAGCATCTTCTGGTATGATATTTGGACGAACACCGGCATTAATTTTTCCAACGGTAATGATTACAGGTGCCAGGGTAATTTCCATTTGTCTGCTTACTATGGTCTGCAGATTTTGAACAATAGAGGCACTTACAACAATTGGGTCGATACCTAACCATGGATTGGCGCCATGGGTTTGTTTTCCTTTCACTTTAATCGTAAACCAATCTGATGAAGCCATAAAAGCTTCGGGCTTATAATAGATCTTTCCTAGGTCAAGACCCGCTTCTATATGCATACCGAATACCGCATCAACCTTGGGATTATCTAAAGCTCCTTCTTTAATCATCAATGGTGCACCACCTTCTTCCGTTCCGGGAGGACCTTCTTCAGCGGGTTGGAAAAGAAACACAACGGTACCTGGCAGATCTGCTTTCATTTTGGTGAGTATTTCAGCGGCACCCATGAGCATGGCTATATGCGAGTCGTGTCCACAAGCATGCATCACACCTACTTTTTGTCCATTGTATTCAGTGGTAGCTTTCGACATAAATGCCAGGTTATTTCTTTCTGTAACCGGTAATCCATCAATATCAGCACGCAAAGCTACAACCGGGCCCGGTTTGCCTCCTTTTAAAACACCTACCACACCAGTTCCGGCCATGGTTCTGGTTTCAATGCCTAATTGTTTCAGAAATGCTTCAATCTTTTTGGCTGTATTGTATTCCCTGTTAGACAATTCTGGGTTTTGGTGAAAATATCTTCTCCATTCAATCACTTTGGCAGATTCGGCACTAACTAATGCTTCATAATTAGCAGGAAGCACCTGAGCCGAAACATGAAAAGCATACAAAAATGGAATTATAAGTAGTTTTCTCATGTAATTCAATTGAGTAGGAAAGATACAAATTTGCGTAAGGCAATACAGCAGACAACCGAATAATTAAGCACAATTCTTTAATTTAATACAATTTGTATAATAAATCATTTTTTTTACATTTATTTATTATTCTTTGGTAAGTGAATTATGTAAATTTCGCGAACAATGCTGTAAAGTAATCAGGTTATAAGCCCTGAACTTTACTTTGTTAAAAAATATTAACAAGCTAACTATAAAAACCAAAATAAAGTTTATGAAAAAAATCAGCTTATTCATTGCAGCTTCCATCCTGAGTATGGTTTCATTGCAAGCTTCTGTAATTGAAACTGAACCCACCGTAGCTACTGAAAACAAATCTACAATCACAAACAGTAAAGAAGCCGTTTTGGATGATGTGGTTATGATGGATGCTATGAAAGAATTCCGCAGCTTATCTCGTGTAGAAAAGAAAATGCGTATTTCTGAAGCAAAAAAAGCGATCAAAAATTACAAGGCCCAGAAAGCAGCAGGAGAAGCTAGTACCAATACTATTTTGTTGGTTATTTTGGCTTTAATACTTCCACCTTTAGCCGTTTTTTTACACGAAGGCACCATCAATGGTAAGTTCTGGCTTAGTTTATTATTAACCTTGTTATTCTGGATACCGGGTGTAATTTATGCGTTGATAGTTGTACTCAGCTAAAGTAATTCTGTATGAATTGAATGTATAGCAATTAGTGTCTCTAAAAGTTTACTAATTGCTATATTTTTACCCCTTGTATTCCCCAAAGATTTTTCGCAATACATCAGAGATTTCTCCTAAAGTGCAGTAATTTTCTACGGCTTCAATAACGGGTGGCATCAGGTTACTACCTTCAACAGCTGCGATATGTATCTTTAGCAAAGATTCTTCCGCTAGTAAGTGGTTTCTCTTGGCTTTTAAGGCCGCAATCTTTGCAGATTGTATTAACCTGATCTGGTCATCTATTTTAAACCCAGGTATCGGTATTTCTTTTTCGATCGTGAATTTGTTTACACCCACAATTACTTTTTCACCAGTTTCAATTTGTTTTTGGTATTGATAAGCACTTCTGGCAATTTCTTCCTGCATAAAACCTGATTCTATGGCACTAATACTACCGCCCATGGCATCTATTTTTCGAATAAGTTCCCATGCATTGTTCTCCACTTCATTCGTCAATTCTTCTATAAAATAACTACCTCCCAAAGGGTCAGCAGTATCAGATGCACCGCTCTCAAATGCAATCACCTGTTGCGTTCGTAAAGCTATTCGGGCAGCTTCTTCTGTTGGAAGACTGAGTGCTTCATCGTATCCATTTGTATGTAAACTTTGTGTACCACCTAAAACAGCTGCTAATGTTTGTACTGTAACGCGTGCAATATTATTCAAGGGTTGCTGTGCTGTAAGCGTGGCACCACCGGTTTGGGTATGAAATCGAAGCATCATGGCTTTTTCGTCTGTAGCACCTAGTTCTTTCATCATGTTTGCCCACATCCTTCTTGCTGCCCGGAACTTTGCAACTTCTTCAAAAAGATTATTGTGTGCATTAAAAAAGAAAGAGAGGCGTTTACCAAAAACGTTGATATCCAAACCTTTTGCCTTTGCTGCCTCTACATAAGCTTTGCCATTGCTTAATGTGAACGCTATCTCCTGCACCGCTGTACTTCCTGCTTCCCGGATATGGTATCCAGAAATGGAGATGGTATTCCATTTAGGTAATTCCTTGCTGCACCATGCAAAAATATCGGTTATGATACGCATAGAAGGCTTTGGAGGATAGATATAAGTACCTCTGGCGGCATATTCCTTTAATATATCATTCTGAATAGTGCCGGTAATTTTAGATAGATCTGCCCCCTGTTTTTTGGCAAGAGCCACATAAAAAGCCAATAAGATAAAACCAGTGGCATTAATGGTCATAGAAGTACTTACATCTTCCAGCTTAATATTGTGAAACAGCAATTCTATGTCTTCCAGACTATCAATAGCCACGCCAACTTTGCCCACTTCTCCCTCAGAAAGGGGATGGTCACTGTCGTAACCTATCTGTGTAGGCAGATCAAATGCCACACTTAAACCCATTACACCCTGAGATAAAAGATAATGGTAACGTTTATTACTTTCTTCTGCAGTTGAAAATCCGGCATACTGACGCATCGTCCAAAGCTTCCCCCGATACATATCTGCCTGAATGCCCCTTGTGTATGGAAATTTACCAGGTAATTCATTTGTTGCAGCTGTTGCATCCGGATAGGCGTAATAGACTTTTTTAATTTCTATACCACTATCCGTTAATAATTTATTGGCAGACATGTTACCTGTTTAAATTGAAAATAGATATAGTTGAAATATTATTTTATGGATCCAGAACTTCTTTCAAAGATCACATCAGTTTTTTTGCTTCATAGCTTAAAGCTTCACTTACCAGTTCGGGTAAATTGCTTTTGGTATCTGTTAAGTTAAATTCCATTACTGCCCTTGACAGTTCCAGTCCGCTGGCATTGGCCGGCAACCTGCCGGCAACCTGGTTTATCACCAGTAAATTATTTTCTTTCAGATTCCTTACTGCTTTCCACGTTTCTGGATGAATATAAATCTGTTGCGTGATATTATAATCAAACTCATCCCTGATATTTCTGGTAAGAACCACTTGCAATTCTCTTGCTGATAAGCCATTTACCGGAGTTCTGCTGATCAGATTTGCCAAACTAATTCTATCCACCAGTAATATCAATCGTTCATAAGCCTGCAGCTGCATGGAAGGATTCTTTAAAGCAGGACTATTTTCATCAACTACCACTTTATTCTTTGCATAAATTAAATAGTATAATCCTACTACCAAAAGAATGGTGATGAGTATAATCAAGATTTCATTCGAGTCGGGCATTGATTTTTTTTACAAAAATAAGCAAACTGAACAGGTTTATAGTTGGGAGACTTACCATAGCTATAATTGTTCTGTTAAAGAATAGCCTTAAATAGCTTTGCAGCCTGCATTCGTATAGATTTTCGGGTATCGAAAATCAGGGTTCTGGTTAATGCGGTTCTTTGTTTGTAATTTTGTACCAACACCAACAATATGGAAACTTTAACTCAAAACATACCAGTAACCCTTACAGAAGGCGCCATTAATGAAATAAAGCGTTTAATGCAGGAAGACGGGTTCGATACCAACAAAAGATTACGGATAGGGGTGAAAGGGGGTGGGTGTAGTGGCATGACCAATATACTTGGATTTGAAATACCGGAAGAAATAGACCAGCATTTTGAAATTGAGGGTATTCCCTGCATCATGAATAATAGCCATCAGATCTATCTTTTTGGAATGGAAGTTGACTGGCAGGGTGGATTAAACAGCAGGGGATTTACTTTTACCAATCCCAATGCCAGTAAAACCTGCGGCTGTGGTACTTCTTTTGCAGTATAGCCTGCATTCAATTAAATGATAAATAAACAGAATTCATTAAGATTATACAATAAAAAACCACCTATTAAGGTGGTTTTTTATTGTATAAGGTATCAAATTATTTTTTGGGTTGTGCTTTTCCCAATGGTCTGCTTTTAGCAAAGTCAACAAGTATAGGCGCTGCCACAAATATGGAAGAATAGGTACCGGTAATTACTCCAATAAGCATAGCAAAGGCAAATCCCCTGGTTACTTCACCACCAAAGATGAAAAGGATCAGAATTGTCAGGAACACCGTTAAGGATGTCATGATGGTTCTGCTAAGGGTTTCATTAATGGCCCTGTTGATGATAGACGCATTGGTGGCTCCTTTCATTATGCCACTGTCTTCACGAATTCTATCATAAACGATCACCGTATCGTTCATGGAGAAACCGATAACCGTTAATATGGCTGCAATAAAATGCTGGTCGATCTCTAAAGGAAAAGGAACAATGGTTCGAGCATAACTAAATACGATCAAGGTTACCAATACATCGTGTAATAATGAGAAAATAGTACCTACTGAATATCTCCAATCACGGAAACGAATAAAAATGTACAAACAAATGATGATCATAGCGAAAATGGTAGCTTTTTGTGCACCCGCTTTCAGGTCATCAGAAATACTTGGCAATACTTTTTGTGAACTTTGCTTATAATTCTTTTCAAAATCTGCAAAAGTGGTAGTGGTCGGTATATGATTCTTTAATCCTGCAAACAATTTGCGTTCTACAAGGGAATCAATATTGGAACCGGTTTCCTTAATTTTATAGGAGGTAGTAATATTTACCTGGTTTTTTACATCTACCGTTTTGATGATCAAAGACTCGCCGAATTCATTTTTGAGGTCGTCTCTGATTTCATCGGGACTAACCGCTTTGTCGAAACGGATGGTATAACTTCTACCACCAGAAAATTCTACTCCTTCATCAAAACCATTGAAATAGGTACTGATACCAGCGATCAGTATAATTACTGATAATACATAAGCATACTTTCTATATTCAATGAACTTGAAGGAAGCGTGTTTGAATATTTTTTTAGAGATACCCGTAAAATATTCAAAGTGACGATTCTTGTTCATATACCAGTCTGTAATCAGTCTGGAAACCAGGATACCACAGAATAAAGAAAGCAGGATACCAATGATCTGCGTAGTAGCAAATCCGAGAACAGGACCTAATCCGAAATAAGCAAGTATAATAGCTGTAAGTAGGGTAGTTACGTGTGCATCCAAAACAGGTGACAAGGAACGCTTATAGCCATCATTGATGGCATTTTGATATGATTTGCCTTTGGTAAGTTCTTCTTTGATACGCTCAAAAATAATTACGTTCGTATCAACCGCCAGGCCAATCGTTAATACCAAACCGGCTATTCCCGGAGCGGTTAAAGTAAATCCTAAAGCACTTAAAATACCAATGGTAAATAATAAGTTTAGAATAAGGGCAATATTAGCAACCCAACCGCCGGTATTGAAGTAAATTAACATTAAGGCAAAAATGACCACAAAAGCAATCAGGAAAGACATAGCGCCACCTTTAACGGAAGCTTTACCCAGTGTTGGTCCAACCTGCTGTTCCTGTACAATCTTAGCTGGAGCAGGGAGTTTACCACTTTCCAGAATTTCAGCAAGGTCTTGTGCTTCTTTGATGGAATAGCTACCAGAAATTTGTG
>CALRUV010000183.1:0-7158 GCA_943371455.1 Chitinophaga pinensis
ATTGTCTTACCTGCCATAAAGTAAGTGAAAAACTTAACGGACCGGCCTACAAAGATGTAGCAGCCAAATATGAAAATACAGAAGAAAATGTAGCATTACTTGCTTCTAAAATCATTAAAGGTGGTTCAGGTGTTTGGGGCGCTATTCCAATGACAGCGCATCCTACCCTTAGCGAAGAAGACGCTAAAGCAATGGCAAAATATGTTCTCTTACTCCGTAAATAATAATCCATGCAAAGCTTTATCGCTAACACCTTGGTGGCTGCAAGCCTTTTGTTCTCATCACCTGTAACAATCAATCATGCAAAAGATCCCATTCAAAAGAAAGAGAAAGGATGGATCAGCTTATTTGATGGTCAGTCTTTAAAGGGCTGGCATATGTATGGCAATAAACCCATGAGTGCCGTTTGGACTGTTGCAGATGGCGTAATTTATTATGATAAAACAAAAAGAGAAAAAGGCATTAAAGGATCGAATGATCTGGTAACCGATAAGGATTTTAAAAACTTTCATTTTAAATACGACTGGAAGATTGGAAAGAACGGTAACAGTGGTTTAATTTTTTGGGTACAGGAAGATTCTGCTAAATACAAACAAACCTACCACACTGGGCCTGAAATGCAGGTACTTGATAATGATGGACATGCTGATGGCAAGATCCTCAAACACCGTGCAGGTAATCTGTATGATTTAGTAGCCGGCAAAGAAGGCGTAGTAAAACCCGTTGGCGAATGGAATACCGCTGAGATTATTGCTTATAAAGGCAAACTTGAATTTATCATGAACGGCGAATCCTTACTTACCACCAATTATGGTGATGAAGCCTGGAAAAAAATGATCGCCGGAAGTAAATTTAAAGAGTGGGCAGATTTTGGCACTGTCTTCAAAGGTCGTTTTGCTTTACAGGATCATGGGAATGATGTTTGGTTCCGGAATATCATGGTAAAGAAATTGTAGCTTATTATTTTTATTTTTTAGCCGCAGATGCGCAGATTATTTTAATAAAATCTGCACATCTGCGGCTTTCTTCTTTAGTATTGTAACATGATTCAATTTGATGATACCTATTTTATGCAACAGGCTTTAAAAGAAGCGGTAGCCGCTTTTGAAGCTGATGAAGTTCCCGTAGGTGCCGTAGTGGTTATCAATAATAAAATTGTAGCAAGAGGGCATAACCAGGTAGAGCTGTTAACGGATGCCACTGCACATGCAGAAATACTGGCACTTACTTCTGCATTTAATTTTCTTGGTGCCAAATATTTACCCAATGCCACTTTATATGTAACGGTAGAACCCTGCCTGATGTGTTGTGGTGCTTTGTACTGGAGCAAAATTGGCAGAATCGTTTATGGAACTCCAGATGAAAAAAACGGTTACAAACATATCACCAAAGAAAACTGGCCTTTCCATCCCAAAACAGAATTGCTGGGTGGTGTGATGCAGGATGATTGTGCACAGTTAATGCGAAGTTTTTTCAAGAATAAGAGATAACCCCCATCCCCCTTTATTTTACATATTTCGCAGGTCCTTTTCGAATTAAGAAAGAATTCCATTTTCATTCCTTTATTTCCAATGAACAGCAGTAAATTTGTTACTCACCATGCTAATAAATTAAAGATTATGTCATTTACACTTGCCCCTTTACCCTATGCACATGATGCATTAGAACCACATATCGACACAACTACCATGCAAATACACCATGGTAAACACCACCAGGCTTATGTTGACAACCTGAATAAGGCTGTCGCAGGTACGCCCAATGAAGGCAAATCACTGGAAGAATTGGTTGCTGTAGCAGGTACCATCAGTCCGGCTGTTCGCAACAACGGTGGTGGTCACTGGAACCATACCTTTTTCTGGGAAAGTCTGGCTGCTAACGCAGGAGGTACCCCAACTGGCGCTTTAGCTGATGCTATTACCGCATCTTTCGGTTCTTTCGATGCCTTTAAAGAAAAATTTGCTGCGGCCGGCATGACCCGTTTTGGAAGTGGCTGGGCATGGCTATTGGTAAAAGATGGTAAGTTGGAAGTTTCTTCCACCCCTAACCAGGATAATCCATTGATGGATGTTGCCGATGTAAAAGGCACACCTGTTCTGGGTGCTGATGTTTGGGAACATGCTTATTACCTTAAATACCAAAACCGTCGTGCTGATTACCTGGCCGCATTCTGGAATGTAGTAAACTGGACCAAGGTTGCCGAGCGTTTTAACAGCGCTAAATAGCTTTACTCTACAAATTAGTTTTATATTAGTCCCGCCAACCAGGCGGGACTTTTTAATGACTATTTATGAAAAATATTTGCCTTTTGCTTTCCTTGATACTTGTTTTTGCTTCCTGTGATAAGGGTAAAAAAATGGTGGTAATGAGTAAGGGTCCGGCCACCATTAATACAGATGCCAAAACCATAGAATCAAAAGATTGTTCCGGTCATGAAATGCAGGAACTCATGTTAGGAGGCGATAAAGTTGTTTTTACATTGAATACGCCAGCAGGAGAAGCCACTGTTGAGTTGCTGGGTAATGGTTTGTATGTAGTGAATGTAAAAAATGATACCATCATTGGCAGTTACCAGAAATATAGTGATCCCAGATTGGCGCAAAATGCCATCACACAGGATAACCTGAAAAAGCAAATAGATTCTTTACAATTATTGTCTGAAGGAAAAAATGTTTCCGCCGCTAATAGAAACTTTTTCATCCTGCCTAACCAGGCTGCAAAGATCACCGATAACTCAGAAGCTATGATAGTTGGGCCTTACCATAGAATGCGTTCTGTTGAAAAAATTGATGGTAAAGACCCGGAAGTGTATCGCTTTTACAGTATCAAAGAAATACGCGAAACGGTTTTAAAATTGCAGGCACTTACTGTAGCGCCGAAAGAATAATCATTTCAAAATTCAAGGTACCGGATCGTAGCCGTGGCCACCTCCGGGCCGGCAACTGCTGATCCTTTTTAGCGATAACCATCCTCCCTTAATGATCCCATGTTTTTGCAAAGCCTGCACGGCATATTGCGAACAAGTGGGCGTGTAGCGGCATTTGGGACCAATAGCGGGTGATATAACATACTGGTAAAACTTTATCAATAATATAAAAGGATAACTCAGTATTATAGTTATCCAATGCCAGAAGTTTTTTTTTGGTATGGGTTTAGGATTTGTCAATGGCTATAAGTATTTTCTGAATCATTGTTGGCATTAATTCATGTAATAATTCATACCTAGGTTTTTCTTTACCTACAAACAAAATAAATACAGCTAGTTTTTTTTGATTTTTTTCTAGACCAACATGCAATAACTGTTTGTTCAACCGGTAAGTTTCCCGCAATAAACGTTTGATGCGATTTCTGTCAACTGCTTTTGTAAAATTTCTAGCGCTAACACCCACACCTGTTTGAATTATTTCGGATGATGCATCAGGTATTACCATATAAAATGCTTTCAGTGGAAAGGCAGAAACAGACTTGCCTTTCGTAAAAAGCTGGTCGAGCAGTTTACGGCTTTTGAGTTTTTCTTTTGTAGGGTATGAAAAATTAGAGGGCATTTGGTTGCTCAATCTTTAAACAAGTTGAAAAAATATCATTCATATTGCAATATTTAGCCCTTTTTGTCTTTCAAGAATATTTTTATGCTTATTTCTCGTCCTCAAATCTTCCAAATTGATACTCACCTAATTGTTCTACCAATTGATGTAGTTTCTTTGCCAATACATTTTTGGGTATTAACTTGGTTTCATAGTCTGCAATCATAGTAGGCAAAGTATTTCTTGCCATAGCATACTCTACAACCTCTGTATCTTTTCCTTTACAAAGTAATATACCTACACTTGGGTTTTCATATGTACGTTTCACATCACGATCTAATGCCTCAAGATAAAAATTGAGTTTACCTAAAAATTCGGGTTCAAACTCCTGTATCTTTAGTTCAAACAAAACGAGACATTGTAAATCTCGATGATAAAAAAGCAGGTCAGTATAATAATCTTTATTACCAACTTGCAAGCGGAATTGATTGCCTAAGTAGGTAAAGCCTTTCCCAATTTCCAGAATAAATTTTTGAAGGTTTAAAATCAAGGCTTTTTCTAAATCCTTTTCTGAATGCCCATCCGGCAATTCAAGAAACTCAAAGATATACGAGTCTTTAAAGAGATTTTCTGGTAACTGTGTTAGCAAAGTTGACACCTTTTTATTGGCAATTAAGGTTCTTTCAAAAACTGCAGAATTTAATTGGCGTTCTAATTCACGTTTCGAAAGTTTATCGTTAATGCTAGCATGTAAATAAAATAGTTTTTCTTCAACAGTTTTTGTTTTTGATAGGATTAGCAGATGATGTGTCCAACTCAATTGTGTCACCAGAGTTGACACAAATTTTAGGACTTCCTTTTCGGTTTTTTTCAATTGTGTCACCAGTGGTGACACAAATTCAATTGAGGTATATGCTTCATAAAACTGTTTCATCCTATAGAGACCTCTTCGTTTGAAACCTCTCAAACCAGGATAATGTTGTTCAATATATATGGCTAATTCATCTACAGTATTATCACCCCAAAATCCAGCACTTACTTTTTCAGAAACAATTTTACCTATATTGAAATAAAGCAATACTAATTCTTCATTTACTTTTTGGTAAGCTCGATTTCTGGATTCTTCAATAAGATGTACAATATCCTCAAACTCAATTATTTTTTTACTTTTTGCCATGAGTCTACATGTATTTCTGATTTTACATTTTCAAATGAATCATTAAAAGCAATTTCCGAATTTTAGTTCGTTTCAATTTACTAAACTAAAAAAGCCTCATCAAACGATGAGGCTATATTTTTACCTTATTCCTCCTTTTAGGAGGTTTGGGGATTACTTTAATCCTTTTTCGCTGGAAACAGTAAGTTTCTTGCGACCTTTCGCTCTGCGGCTTGACAAAACTTTACGGCCATTGGCAGATTCCATACGCTTACGAAAACCATGTACGGTTTTACGGCGTCTTTTATGTGGTTGGAATGTACGTTTCATGATCTTTTTTTTACTAACCCGGTAATATTGTTTCGTTTCATGCCTGCAGTCACCATACTGCTGCTTGTGAAAGGACGGCAAAGGTAGGGGAAAGCACTTAAAAATGTGCAGTTAAACCGACGTTTTTTGTGAAAAAAGCCCGAATTCAGGGCATTTTACTTAATTCGAGGGTTAAATCCAGGTGTTTGGCATGCACAGACCTGCCAAAAAAGGCGGAAGCGTGCTGGTCAAAATCATTGGTGGCATCGGTAGTATAAAACTGAGCATCACCGCCTTGTGAACATTTAGCAGCCATTTCGCGGTGTTTTTCTAAATAGATTTTTAAACTTTCCGCAACAATTGCTCCCTGTGAAATAAGCTTAATGCCCTCTGGTAAAATCTGTTTGATCTTAGTGGCTAATAGAGGATAATGGGTACAAGCCAGCAATAAAGTATCTATTTGGGGGGATTGCAGCAGTATCTGGTTGATATGTTGCTGCACAAAATAATCAGCGCCTGGTTTATCATATTCATTGTTCTCAATGAGTGGAACCCACATGGGGCATGCTTCCTGGAATACCTGAAGCTCTGGATAGAATTTTGCGATCTCGATGGGATAACTATTACTGATAACTGTACCGTTTGTGCCCAAAATACCTACCGCACCTGTTTTGGAGAACTCCCCCAGTCTCTCCGTTGTTGGCCTGATAACACCCAAGACTCTTTTAGAGGGGTTAATTTCCGGGAGGTCTTTTTGCTGGATATTTCTTAAAGCTTTTGCTGATGCGGTATTGCAGGCAATGATCACCAGTTCGCAACCCTGCGAAAAAAACCATTTAACTGCTTCCAGGGTGTATTGGTAAACAGTATCAAATGAACGTGATCCATAGGGTGCACGGGCATTATCGCCCATATAGAGATAATCGTATTGGGGAAGTTTTTGTACAATTTCTTTTAATATGGTGAGACCTCCATATCCACTATCAAAAACACCGATCGGATTTTTTGCCTGCATGACACAAAAATAAGAACCCCATCGCTAGGATGGGGCTCTTATAAAATATATAGACTAATTTTCTTCGAAAATTATTTCTTAGGAGTTGATGCTGCGCCCGCACCTGAAGCTGCTTTCCAGGCATCTTCAATTTCTTTGGTCAAAGGCAATTTCAGCTTCATAGCTACACGGATAGACAAATTATCCAGTAATGGCGGTTGCGCGTAAGGGGATAAAGCCTGTGCAGTGAGCACATACGTGTATTTCTGTTCAGCTATTACAATTTTTAACGCTTCAAACATACGCTGCTTGTAAGGATTGAGTAATTGTTCTGTTTTACCTTCCACCATTTGCTGTGCATAGTTCTGCCAGTTAATGAGGTTGTATTTTAACTGATTCAATTCTCTAACAGCCAGTTCTCTTGCTTTAGCGGGCATAGTTGCAGAATCCTTTTTAAAGATGCTGTCTCTGCGGGTAAAGTCACCTACCCTGTATTCGTATTCTACGCGTAAAGAGTCGTTTTGATAGCTATTCAGTAAAGTATCGATCTTTTGGATACCTGGAAAAAGAGACAGGGTTAATTGCTCATCAAAATAACCTATCTTCTGCTGTGCGCTGGAAGTATTTGAGATCAGCATCATTGCTGCGAAAGCAACACACACAAATAGTAATTTCTTCATTGTAGTGAATTTATAATTGGTTTGGTTTAGACTAGTTTTTTATCCCTAATTCTTTAAGCACTTCTTCGCTCTTGTCGAGTTTAGGGTCGGCAAATATAATGGTAATTCCTTCACTTTTATCCAGTACAAAATCATAAGATCGTGCAATGGCAAGTTTCTGAACCGCATTATATACCTTATCCTGAACAGGTTTTACCATACGCTGACGCTCTTTAAACAGGTCGCCCTCGTACCCAAAACGCCTTTTCTGGAGGTCGCGTACCTCCTTTTCCTTAACAAATAATTCATCTTCCCTTTTCTTTTTCAGCTCGTCGGTAAGCATAAACTGTTCGGCCTCATAGTTCTTATACATCTTATCCAATGATGCCTGCTTATCGTCTATTTCTTTCTGCCATTGTTCACCTATCAGTTGCAGTTTCTTATCTGCTTCTTTGTATTCGGGTATTTTATTCAGGATGTACTTGGTATCTATGATAGCATACCTGGATTGTGCTA
>CALRUV010000184.1:0-7144 GCA_943371455.1 Chitinophaga pinensis
TGAAACAGATAATGATTTATAGCTAAAACATAATCATTTATATCAACCTGCAATCTTTTTTTTGGCCCATCCCAAAACTATTGTCAGCTGTTCTTCTCTGGTTAATGCGGAGTTATCTAATTCAACGGCATCAGCAGCTTTACGTAAGGGACTAAATTCGCGGTTGCTATCAATATAATCCCGCATCTCCAGATTCGTCTTTACTTCTTCAACAGTAATGCTTGGATTTTTGGCATACATTTCTTTAAACCTTCTTTCTACCCGCACAGCTGGGTCTGCTGTTACAAATATTTTTAATTCGGCATCAGGAAAAACAGTTGTACCAATATCTCTGCCATCCATCACCAATTTTTTGGTTTCCCCCATCTTTTGCTGCTGGGTAACGGCAAATATGCGGACTTCCTCTAAAGCTGCTACTTCGCTTACATGTTCACTAACCAGCATATCACGTATAAGCGCTTCTACATTTTCATCATTGAGAAACATATCACTTTGTCCGGTAAGTTCATTGTATTGAAAATAGAGCGTGATTTCGCTTAAGGCTTTATGAATCTCTCTAGGCTTTGCCCAGTCTACATGCTGCCTTAGAAAATATAAAGTAATCGCCCGATACATAGCGCCACTATCAATAAATACATAATTCAATTCATTTGCCAATTGTTTGGCAAGGGTGCTTTTGCCGCAGGATGAATAACCGTCTAAAGTGATAATTATGTCTTTCATGGTTAGAAAGTTGTATTGAAGGAAATGCTGTATCTCCCTGCAAATATACAACAGAAATACCCGATGCTTTTACAGGCAAATAAGCTACAATTTTCCGAAAAGATTAGGATAATCAGTAATCACGCCATCAACGCCCATCATTTTTAATTCGCGAATTTTTTCCAGATCATTCACCGTCCAGGGTATCAGGCTAACACCAGCATCATGGCATTGTTTTACCAGCAAAGGCGTTACTAATGAATAGGCAGGACTATAAATAGCAGGTATAAAACCAAGATCTTGTAATTGCAGGGCAAATATTTTTTTATCATTTCCCTCTACCAGTAATGCTGTTTTGTATGCAGGATATTTTTTATGCAGGTATTGCAGTGTTCTAATATCGAATGATTGTATGGTAATTCGATTAACTATATTTTTTGGTGCTAATACTTCCACCAATAAATCCACAAAAGATTCAGGGCTTGGATGAAAAATACCATCTGTAGCGGGTTGCGATTTTGTTTCAATATTAAAGTTGGGTAAGGGTAAATTTTTACGCAAACAATAGGCATCCACAGAATCTATCATTCCTAACAAAGTTGGCTTTACTGCTGGCATCTTTTGTTGATCTGGAAAACGCTCATGCACTCTTTGCCCAACATCCCATTTCAATACCTCCGCATAGGTCATCTGAAAGATATTGAAACTTTTCTCTTCTCTAGCCAAAACAGGATCTCCATTTGGTTTTGTACTGATATCATGGTTAAAAAATGGCTCATGACTAAGAATTACCTGCTTGTCTTTGGTAATCACCACATCCGTTTCTAAGGTAGTTACCCCCAGATCAATCGCCTTGCGCATAGCAGGTATGGTATTTTCAGGCATCAATCCCCGGCAACCCCTATGACCCTGTTGATCGAAGTTTTTCATAACAGATCTATTCAATTTTTTGGAACCTCCACAAGCTGCGAGTAAAATGATCAGTGCAAGAAATATTGTTTGTTTCATATGGGAAAAAGTTGGTCTTTTCTTTGCTGCATTTCTAAACCTATAGCCCTTGCATCAGCATCTCCCTTCTTTAAATGTTCTATAATCTGCTGATAGCTTTGCTGATCTTTATTCTGGCTTAATTTAAACACACCTTCCAGGGTACTAATGGTAATTTCGAATGCTACAATTGCTTTAGATAAGCGCTGTATATAATCCTCAGGTAAATGCTGGTATAAGGAAGGAGAAGCCGCATTATTTTCAAATTGGCTGGTTAGTTCATCCAACATTTGCAATAATGCTGTTTGATTTAAAAACTGCAGGGAACCCTTGGCCTGAACTGTCATATAGTTCCAGGTAGAAGCTTGTTGTTGGTTAGTATACCAACTCGCACTAATGTATGCATGCGGACCAGTAAAAACACAAAGCACCTGATTATTTCCCTCCCATACTTTATGGTGGTCGGTTCCTTTCATGATATGACCTCTTAATAAAATCTGTCCATCCTTTTCTGCAAACAAAAAAGGAATTTGTGTAGCTACGGGCATCCCAGTTGCATCTGCGCCTATAAGGGTAGCAAATGGAAACTTCTTCATAAAGTCCAGCAAAACTTGTTTGTCATTTTCCTGGTAATATGGCATCCGATACATACTATGAACTGTTTTATAGGAATGACTAAGATCCTGGATTATTTGATCATCTGAATCACATTTGTCTGAGGCATATTGGCATTTCGCATGGCAATATTTCTAACTGCCCCGGCTACAAAATTTCGGAATGCTAGTTTTGTAATTTCATTATCTCCTACCATTGCCGGAATACCATTATCTCCTCCTTCACGGATACTTTGAACCAGCGGTATCTGTCCAAGAAAAGGGAGGTCGTATTCTTCAGCTAAACGCTTCCCTCCTTCTTTACCAAATAAATAGTATTTATTGTTTGGCAGTTCCTCAGGAGTGAAATAGGCCATGTTTTCTACCAACCCAATGATAGGCACCTGAATTTGTGCCTGACCGAACATAGCGATAGCTTTTTTAGCATCTGCCAGGGCCACATTTTGAGGGGTTGTTACAATAACCACACCAGTTACGGGTACCAGTTGCATAAGGGTTAAATGAATATCTCCCGTACCCGGTGGCATATCAATGATCAAATAATCAAGCTCACCCCAATCCACATCTGTGATAAATTGCCGGATAGCACTACTGGCCATTGGTCCACGCCAAACTACTGCACTTTTTTCATCAACCAATAATCCAATGCTGATTAAACTGATGCCATACTTTTCTAATGGTACAATCATTCCTTTACCATCGTTTTCTTTCATCTTTGGTCTTTCTCCCCTAACCCCGAACATCATGGGCACACTGGGTCCGTATATATCTGCGTCCATCAAACCCACTTTGGCGCCTCCTTCGGCAAGGGCTAGGGCCAGATTAGCAGCTACCGTACTTTTGCCTACGCCACCCTTACCACTCACAACGGCAATGATATTTTTAACACCAGCCAAAACCTTCTGGTCATCCTTACGTTTGGTGGTTGTATTGGCAGTGAAGTTCACCGTAACCTTTGCTTCTTTATCCACCAGAATTTTAACTGCATTTTCAGATGCATTGCGCATCATATCCTTCATCGGACAGGCTGGCGTGGTTAAAACGATGGTAAAACTAACGTCCTTACCATTGATGGCTATGTCTTTTACCATGTTTAAGGTTACCAGATCCTTTCCAAGATCAGGTTCCTGTACATTACTAAGTGCTTTAAGTATATCCGCTTCTGTCATCACGAAAGTTTTTGTTAAAAAAGAATTGAGGCGGCAAAGTTAACCTTTGGCATCTTTACTTTGTTGGAATTTCACAGGTAGATAACCGATCTGTGGGTTTTATGTTCAAAGGCATGTATTTTTGACCCCGAATGAAGAAACTGTTACGATACTTTTTAATGTTTATCTTATTGCTTTCCATTACAGAAAGCTGGTCTCAGGCGGGAACTGCACGTGATTCCGTTATCCAATTGTATGGGGTTGTAATGACTGCAGACAGCTTGCAGGGTATTCCCAGCTGCAGTGTAATTGTAGAAGGGAAAGGCAGGGGTACTATCACCAGTTATGATGGTGTATTTTCTATTGTGGTATTAAAAGGGGATCGGATTACATTTTCCAGCATCGGATTCAAGAACCGAAGTATAGATATTCCTCAAAACCTGGCCGAGAACCAATACAGTGTTATCCAATTATTAATCAGTGATACCGCCTATTTACCTGCAACCATCCTAAAGCCACGTCCTACCAGAGAGCAGTTTGAACGTGATTTTGTTAACAATAAGGTAACAGACGATTTATATGAAACTGCTCGCAAAAACCTGGATGAAACCCAACGCAGAATACTGATAGCAAGTTTACCTGCAGATGGGCGGGAAGCAGTAAACTACCAGTTACGCCAGCAAGCCAGTAAAGCCTATTACAGCGGACAGTTGCCACCTATGAATATCCTCAACCCTGCTGCCTGGGCAGATTTTATTCAGGCATGGAAAAGAGGTGATTTCAAGAAGAAAAAATAGAAATCCCAGCTTTAGCATTATTATCTGTCTCTTGGTCAGCATAGGTAATCCACCTTTCATGAGTTAGTTTGGTTAACAGCCATTTTTTTAGCAAACAAAATCAGCCTTATTTCTCATTAAGATTTTTACATTTGTTGCAATCAGTTAAAAAACCAAAAAAACATAGAATGTCATTACAAAATATAAGTGTGATTGGTGCTGGAACCATGGGAAATGGGATCGCACATGTATTTGCCCAAAATGGATTTTCTGTCATACTCGTTGACGTAAATGGAGAGCAGCTTAAAAAAGCACTGGAGACCATTACTAAAAATCTAGACAGGCAAATAGCCAAGGGTGTAATTACCGATGCAGACAAACACAAAACCCTTCAAAACCTGACCATTCAAACTGATTTGGCTCTCGGTGTTTCTCAGGCAGACCTGGTAGTGGAAGCAGCCACTGAAAATACAGAGCTGAAATTGTCCATCTTTAAACAACTGGATACTTTTGCACCAGAAAAGGCAATATTGGCAAGTAATACTTCTTCTATCTCTATTACCAAAATTGCTGCAGTTACAAAAAGAGGTGCATTTGTTATAGGCATGCATTTTATGAATCCAGTACCAGTTATGAAACTGGTAGAGATTATTAATGGTTATGCAACCAGTTCAGAAGTAACTGATAAAATTGTGTCACTAACAAAACAGTTGAATAAGGTTCCATCTGTTGTAAATGACTATCCAGGCTTTATTGCCAATCGAATTTTAATGCCCATGATCAATGAAGCCATTTACAGTTTATACGAAGGAGTAGCAGGTGTTTCATCCATAGATACTATTATGAAACTGGGCATGGCACATCCGATGGGACCTCTACAACTGGCAGATTTCATAGGCCTTGATGTTTGTTTAAGTATCCTTCAGGTAATGCATAACGGATTCGGTAACCAAAAATATGCACCCTGCCCATTACTGGTAAATATGGTAGCTGCAGGAAGATTAGGCATAAAAACTGGGGAAGGTTTTTATACCTATATACCAGGCAATAAAGAAGCTGTTGTGAGTATGCAGTTTCAATAAAAAACATAGCATATTAATAGTTAAACCTTACCCATGTTTTTCATACTTTCAAAAGTCTTGCTTTTTTTATTAGTCCCATTTTGGTGGATCGTATTTTTGGGTATTTGGCGTATAGCTACAAATTCGGCAACTACAAAAAAGCGATTAGGATATATAATGGTATTTCTATTTTTAGTTTTAACCAACCCATTTCTGTTCAGACAAGTAAATCTTACATGGCAACCCGTACCAGTGATTTTAGAAAAGAAAGTGCCCTATGAAGTGGGTATTTTGCTAGGTGGGATGTCGGGCTACGATATGAATGAAGTAGGGTATTTTGGTAATAATGCAGACCGTTTTATTCAAACATGCAACCTCTACCACCAGGGCATTATTAAAAAAATTCTTGTTAGCGGGGGAATTGGATTAATCTATAAAAATAGTCCTCCCGAAACAAAATACCTGCACCAGCAATTGCTCGCAAATGGCATACCTGATTCAGCCATTTTATTGGATAGTCAATCCAGAAACACTTATGAGAATGCTGTTTATTCAAAAATAATATGCGACTCACTTAAAATTCAATCACCTGTTGTGTTAATTACTTCCGCATTTCATATGAAGCGCTCAGAAGCGGTCTTTAAAAAAGCAGGATTTTCTTTTGTTCCCTTTCCTTGTGATTATAAAGTAATTCCGAAAAAGTTTTCTATAGGAGAATATTTTATACCCAGAATTGAGCTACTGGAAGATTGGTCATATTTGATTAAAGAAATGGTGGGATTAGTTGTTTATAAAATAACGGGGAAAGCTTAAATACTATATTCCTATTTATTTTACAAGGCGTATTTCTAATGTATGAAGCTCTTTAAACCGATACATCACTTCATGGATTTTTGCCCTTGGAATGCCTACCTTCATCAAACAAAATAATTGTGTTTGCTGATCAGCAACGGCACAACCCGTTTGTTTTATCACCATCATTACCTCATTCATTAAAGTATAATCAAATTGCAATTCATACAACACTTCAATAGGCTTTTGAATTACCGGTACTAGTTGCAATGCCATGGAAGCTGAAGATTTATAGGCATTGATCAAACCTGGCACGCCCAATAATGTGCCTCCAAAATACCTTACCACCACCACCATTACATTCGTTAATTGTTTGCTGTCTATTTGTCCCAGTATGGGCCGGCCGGCCGTTCCTGAAGGCTCTCCATCATCACTAACCCTGAATACCAGGCCCTCGCTGCCCAACCTGTAAGCAAAACAATGGTGTACCGCTTTGGGGTGTTCTTTTTTCAATTCCTGTAATATTTTTTTTGCGTCTTCCAGCGTTTCTATCGGGTAAGCAAAAGCAAAAAATTTGCTGCCCCTGTCTTTAAACTCGGCAAAAGCTGTTTTTTCAATGGTTTGGTAAAAATCGGGCTCTATCATAAATTATCTCCGAAAGCAATTAAATAAATAGCAACCATTGAAAGTACAATACCTGCCCAGTTGATCTTCGATAACTTTTCTTTCAATAAAAGCCAGGCAACAACAGAACTAAATAATACAATCCCCATATTATTAACCGGAATACTGGCACTGCTCTGCCAGGGACTAACTTTCAAAAACTTTACCAAACACCAAATAGAAAAATAGTTGGGAATACCTATGATAACGCCTGCCAACAAGTTATTAAAGCGAAATTTCATTCTTCCAGTTACATATTGAAAGCATAATAGTATAGACCCAATGATTGCCGCAGATAAAAACCCACTAATCAAAAAGGTATTTTTATTCGCTTCTGTTACATATGATTTTTGAACATGGTTAATAAGTGCATCCAGTAAGCCACTTCCTAAAAAAAGTAT
>CALRUV010000185.1:0-7095 GCA_943371455.1 Chitinophaga pinensis
AAGCTCAAAAATTAGCCCTTGGTGAGAAATACTACAGAGACGCAAGTTTGGAAATAAGGAAAAAGTGGACTAAAAAATGGTCATCTGTATTTACTTATCTTAATCAGTATTACAATGTTCGCTATGTGGAAGAAGCAATCGGCGAAGTAAATGCAAACACAATAGTATTTGACAATACGCTAAGGTTGAAAAAGTCCAAATCTATCCGGCTTGAACTGCAGCATCAATGGGCAGATGCTTCTTTTAAAAACTGGGTAGCTTCGCAGCTTGAATTTAATTTTAATTCCAAATGGTCAATATTTGCACTCGATTTATACAATTATGGTAACAATACTGTAAACAACCGGATTCATTATTATAATTTTGGAACAACATTTAATAAAGGTGCTTGCCGGTTGCAGGCTAGCTATGGAAGGCAGCGAGGCGGATTGATTTGTGTAGGTGGGGTATGCCGATTTGTACCACAAAGTGCTGGTATTAATCTGAGTTTAAATTATAGTTTTTAGCTATAAGATAATATTCGTTAAATGATATCTTTGGGCTTTTGATTTCAAGTTGTATACATATATTTGTTTAGAAAAAATATTTTTTAGCGGATGCAAACAAATATACTCGATTACAAAAACTGGGCAGACAGATATACTGACTATTTGTTTTCATTTGCCTATTATAAAGTTGGAAAACGGGAAGAGGCCGAAGACCTGGTGCAGGAGACATTTTTATCTGCCTATAAAAGCAGGGATACTTATTCAGGGGCAGCTTCCGAAAAAACCTGGCTAATGGCTATTTTGAAAAATAAGATTATTGACTATTACCGAAAGCCCAAAATTATGGACAGTTTTTCAACTTATCTTGACCAAACTGAGGAAGCATTTGATAATTCTTTTTTTGATCAGAATAATTATGGAAGATGGAAAGAAGATATAGGAGAAAATTACTTTTCAAAAGGTTCTGACAGCTATCTTATTAGTAAGGAATTTCAAAAGTTTTTGCATATCTGTCTTGAACAAATGCCAACAAAATTAAAAGCAGTTTTTATTTCAAAATATATTGACGACGAAAAAACAGAAAATATCTGCAAGGAACATGGAATTACCAGCTCTAATTATTGGGTGATCATATTCAGGTCTAAAACATTATTGCGAACCTGCCTCGAAAAAAAGGGAATATTAAACTAAAAATGGGATACTTAAAAAGAATATTAAACAACTGCGTTGAGGCTTCGTTACTTTCTTTAAAAAATAAAGAAGAAAAGATTACGCTGAAACAAAAATTTGAAATGGAGTTTCACATTTTATTTTGTAAGTGTTGCAAAAATTTTGTAAAACAGTCTCCTATGATTGACAAATCTTTAAAGGCCTATTTTAAAGATATTGACAATAACCCACCTTTAAAGGCCTCAGATAGTTTTAAAGAAAAAATCAGGGAAAAGCTTAAATAATTCGCTGGTTCTTAAAAAAAGCTGTTTATTTAAGAATGAAGATTATTATGGCAGATTTGAGCTTTATTTATGAGCGCATTTATTCTTATTAAAAAAATTCTAAATACCTACTACTTTCTTTTTATTTTATCTTATTTTTTTCTTCCTGCTTTTCTTTTCGCCTTTCTAAAAAAAATTGATGCTGAATTTGTGAAATGGCCATTAAAACCATTACAGCATAAGATTATTGTAGATGTGAGAACTATTAATTATGCCGATATTGGCAATGGTAGTTTACCAATAGATTTATCTGTATATGGCTCATCTGGAAGTTGGAGCGCATTTTTTGATTTTATGAAAGACACTGTATTGCTTTAAAAGGTAAAGATTGTATCCATTGACATGGATGGCTTTGGTTATTCTGAATTTGGCCAAGGGGAAAAAGCCTTGACAAAGAGGCGGAATATTTATTACCTATTGTGCAACGTTTAAAAATAAATGAAAGGGAATGATATTGATCAGCCACTCACTGGATGGTGCGCTGATAGCTACAATGGCAATGGCATATCCATCCTCTATTAACCATTTAATTATTGAATCCGGATCTATTTAGCCTTAGCTTGAGCCAAATGAAAATGGTTCAGAATTCCACTTAATTTCTTGCCCATCAGCTCATTGATACCAAAATCATTCAGGGTATCAAACAGTAAGTTATTGTATTTGAAACCAACGTTGTAAAAAATGCTGCCATACTGGAAAGGCATACAGCAGACTGTTACCGTAATTCAGGGTATTAAAGATGTGTTTTTTAGTCCAGAAAATGCAACTTTTACAAAGAAAATGCTTATCAACTTTAGTTAGGAAGTAGCAGTTATTGTTGCTAAAATGTTATTCGAAAGGTATTAGGTTGTACCCAGTCTGGTCCGAGCCTATAAAACCTTCTAAAACTGTTAAAATAAAAGACAAAAAATATTTCTATAGAGTTTTTGTAAGGATTAGTAACGATCCGCGACTCTATAAATGAGAATCTACAACAAATTTATTAGCATTTACTTTTTCTTTAAACATTATTAAAATAAGTATTTTTTTAAAGCTATTTATAAATTAAAAGTCTTAAATGAAGCTAAGTTAAAGTTTACAACTAACGCTTCATGGCGAAAGTTCTATACATAATATTTTCCACTTTTTAGATTTCCATTGTATGCAAATAGCAAATGTAAAATTACCATTCAAACCATATTCCATTATTTTTTACGTGCTGTTGGTAACTGGACTTTTAGCCATACCAGTAAAAATGGTAACTGATATATTAAGGAAAATGAATTTTGAAAATAATTCAATGAATACTGCCGCATCTCTGCTTCTTAAGGAAAATATGAGCCCTTCGGTTGTGGAGCTATTTACCTCCGAAGGTTGCTCAAGCTGTCCATCTGCAGATAAACTGTTTGCAGAAGCCCAAAATGAATTTAATGAAAGCACTATTGTATTAACATACCATGTTGATTATTGGGATAGGCTGGGGTGGAAAGACCGATTCAGCAATAGTATTTATTCAAACAGACAACGGCAATATGCACAACACTTCAACCTTGAATCGATTTACACACCGCAGGCTATTGTAAATGGCAAAACAGAGTTTGTAGGATCAAATAAATCTGCACTTTGGAACGCTATCAGTAACTACAAAAGTTTAAGCAATATCGTTATTGAAACAGAAATTGATCTAGTGAATGATAAGCAGTTTTCACTTAAATATAATTACCCTGATTTACATACAAATGAACAGGTTGTATTTGCATTAATACTTAAAAATGCCAGTACACAGGTACTGCGTGGAGAAAACAGAGGGGCTATATTAAGCCATATCAATATTGTACAGGATCTTGTGCAAAAGAATGAAAGTAAAGGCATAGCCACTTTTAGCTTGCCGAATAATTTTACAAAGGAAAATTATTTTGTTGTGGCTTTTATTCAAAACAATCGATCGTTAGAAATAACCAATGCAAAAAAAGTAAAAATCATCTAATAACCAAACAACCATGACTAACAACCATTTTGACATTATCATTATTGGCACAGGAATAGGCAGCGGTACTATGGCACAAAGCCTTGCAACAGCCGGAAAAAAAATATTGGTTTTAGAAAGGGGCGGATTTATTCCAAAAGAAAAGGAAAATTGGGATCCGGTGGAAGTGGTGGAAAAAGGCCGCTATCGAACGAAAGAAAAATGGTTTGATAAAGATGACAATGCATTTGAGCCATATACCCATTACGCCGTTGGCGGAAACAGTAAAGTGTATGGGGCTGCCGCGTTCAGGATGAGGGAAAAAGATTTTACAGCATATCAAACACCAGCAGGTATTTCACCGTCATGGCCATTAAGTTATACAGATTTTAAGCCTTATTATGACAAGGCTGAAGTTTTTATGAAAGTGCATGGTGTAAGAAATGAAGACCCAACCGAACCATTTACAAACAGCGCTTATCCATTTCCACCAATTCCTGTAGAACCTTTTACAAAAGAGTTATTTGAAAACATTCGAACTACCGGCTTAAAACCATATCCGATTCCAATGGCAGTTAGCCTTACAGAGGATAGCGGTAAACAGGATGCGCCAATGGTATTAGGAAATTTTGATGGTTTTCCTGACCCTACTGAAAGCAAATCAGATGCTCATATCCTTGGTATCAGACCTGCTTTAAAAAATCCAAATGTAACTTTACTTACCAATGCAATGGTACATAATTTAGAGACAGACGGCATTGGTAAAGCCGTTTCAAAAGTGCATGTAACTGTTAATGGGGAAATGACAGTATTTGCTTGCGATATTGTTATCATAGGAGCTGGAGCAGTTAACAGTGCCGCACTTCTGTTACGTTCTACTTCTATCCATCATCCAAAGGGTTTGGGCAATAACAATGATCTTGTTGGAAGAAATTACATGAGCCATATAAATGGATGTATGATTGCTTTTACACCCAACAAATTAAATGATGCAGCTTTTCAAAAATATTTTTGCATTGGCGATTATTACTGGGGAGATAAAGATTACGAATATCCTTTAGGAGAAATACAATTAATGGGTAAAAACGACCCGGCCACTTATGCCTGGAATCCGCCTTCGGTTTTTGAAGGGAAGGATACCAGCTATATAGCTCAACATGCCATTGATTTTTGGCTCACCAGTGAAGATATACCAATGCTAGAAAACAGGGTGGCTCTAACATCCAAAAATGAAATTCAATTAATTTATCACAGGGATAGAAACAATGTTGCATCATTTGAAAAATTAAAACTAAAGCTGAAACACGTTATGGCTGAGGTAGGGAAAATTGATAAAGAATTAGCAGAAATTATTTGGGGTGGTTATGATCTTGGTATCAGTGGTGTAAGCCACCAGTGCGGTACACTGTCTTTTGGAAATGATAAGACGACATCTGTTTTGAACACCCATTGCCAACTGCATGAAGTACCAAATGTATTTGTAGTAGATGCATCATTTTTCCCAAGTTGTGGGGCTTACAATCCTTCACTTACAATTGCGGCCAATTCCTTAAGGGTGGGAGATTATATCAAGTCAATTATTTAATATTTAAATACACAAATCAAAATGAAAAAAATTCTCAGAATTTTAACGGCAGGGTTATGCCTTTTAATAACCACAAATGCAATACATGCACAGGTTCCAACTAAATCACCTGACAATATGTATGTATTAAATCTTGATGAAAATGGATGCATGCTCCGCGGATATGATGTGGTAGCCATGTTTACCATGCCAGATAAAACTTTAAAAGGTGATGCAAAATATGAAAGCAAATTTCAAGGAGCCAAATACTGGTTTGTATCTGCAGAAAACAAAGCAATATTTGATGCGGCTCCAGAAAAATATGTTCCATTGTATGGCGGCTTTTGTGCTATTGCAGTTACTGAGGGAAATTTAAGACCTATACAAGTTTGGACTCATGAAATTACCAATGGTTTTTTAGTAGTAAACCACAATGCCAAGGCAAAAGGTTTATGGGATAATAACCCTGGAAAAAAACTAAAAAAAGCCAATAAAAATTGGTCTGCAGTAGGCGTAAAAGAAGCTAAGTATGATATTCTTCATAGTAATGAAACGCAGGCGTCTTTAGCAGCAACATCATTTGAAGAACGAAAAAACAATTAACTCACTTTTCAATTTATTATTATGAAATTAAAATTAATCATAGCAGCAATATTACTATTTGGTTTTGAATCAGCATCTTTTGCACAATTACCAACCAAGTATTTGCTTACGCAAAAAGCAGCGCATAAAATAATGGATGAAGCAATGCAATTGGCAAAAACCCTTATGGTACCCGGTGGAAGCATTGCCATTGTTGATGATGCCGGTACCTTGGTACTTTTAGAAAGATTAGACGGCACTTTTCTTAAAGCAAGTGAAGTAAGTATCGCCAAAGCGCAAACTGCCGCTTTGTTTAAAAAAGATACCAAATTCTTTGAAGACAAAATTAACAGCGATAGGCCTGCTTTAATTACTGTGGGTCCCAATATGCTGAAAGGTGGCGTGCCTATTGTTTACAAAGGGCAGGTAATTGGAGCCATTGGTGTAAGTGGAACAGCCAGTGCCGACCAGGATGTGCAATTGGCCGAAGCTGGTGCTAAAGCCACCTTTGATAATTAATATACAAAACATTTTACATTAGTTAAACGAGAACAAGGCAATATTACACTCATTCAAGTTTGTTACTGCCCGCTTCACAAAATAATTTATATGAATAAGATATTTTCTTCTTTCCTGGTTCTATTTATTGGATTGGTTTCCGTAGCTCAGGAAACGAGGGAGTTGGCAGTTTACAGGCCCATATCTGTTGTAGATTTAAAAAACACAAAGGGAACTGAATTGGTGAACGCTCAATGGAAAGTGCGTGAGGCGGAAATTAAAACTGTTTCCTTTAATGCACCAGGTCCATCTGCAACCGATGCTATGTTGCTATATCCAACTGGCAGCAAAATAAGCACACACAATATTTTCCCAAATATTACTGATATCGAATTTAATGATAATAATTGGAAAAAATTGAATGCCGTCGATTTAGAACAAAGACAGGGAAGCGGAAAATTATCTTTTGTATGGTATAAAACATCCATTACTATTCCAACAAAAATTAATGATATTGCTATTGCAGGTACAACGATATATTTTGAAATAACTGCCGATGATTATAGTGAAATTTATGTAAATGGAGAGCTAAACAAACAGTTTGGGCAAACAGGTGCAGGAGTAATTTCAGGCTATAATACCAGGAACAGGCTTTTACTAACCACAAATGCAAGGCCAGGAGAAAAATTTGATATTGCTGTGTTGGTAATTAACGGTTCAGTGGGCAACGAGCCGGATAATTATGTATGGATCAGAAATGCAGTATTGGATATTTATTTGCCAACAGTTTTGAAGAATGAACAGGTTGGTAAATTATATAAAGTTGAAGATGCATTTGACAAAATTATAGCTCCAACATCAAATGTTGAAAAACTAGCAGATGGTTTCAGCTTTATTGAAGGCCCGGTTTGGCACCCTGATGGGTTTCTGCTTTTTAGCGACCCTAATCTTAACGTGATCTACCGGTATAATCCTGTAAATAAAAATATAACTATCTACCAAAGCCATAGTGGCTATACAGGCACA
>CALRUV010000186.1:0-7093 GCA_943371455.1 Chitinophaga pinensis
GGTGCCAAAAAAGTGATCTTGATCGGACAATCCTGGGGTGCTGTTTTAGCTACGAAATTCGTAACATCATATCCGGATAAAATAGAAAAATTAATCCTGACAAGTCCAGGGCCTATTTTCCCTATTAATTCTATCGTCATCAATAAAAAAGCTCCGGATAGTTTGCAGTTAAGGCCTCCCTTCTATACAAACAAAGAAGGCAATGACAAAGTTGCTAATTTAATAACAACACTCATGGGATACCTCGCCAGGAACTTTCATCTAAAACTTTCAGATGATAAAGAGGCGGATGATTTTGCTAATGTATTAAATGCAGCTCTGAACAGGTCGACCGTTTGCGACACTATAAAAATTGTACAACAAGCATCCAGAAATGGATATTATGCAAGCGTGAAGACATTTGAAGATCTACTGACCTATCCGGATCAACGTAAAAAGATCAAAGACTTAACTATTCCAGTGTTAATCATGAAAGGACAGTGTGATAACCAGCCCTGGGGTATTACAAATGAGTATCTAGAACTTTTCCAAAACCATCAATTCGTTTTCATAAGTGGTGCTGGACATTTCATTGAAATTGAGCAGCCTGTTCTGTATATTAATGCCATCAGGGACTTTTTACTGACAGAATAGTCGTGTTTTCATATTAGTAGCAGAATTTGCACTGACACATAAAAGTTTCTTTTCTCTTTCGTATATTTAGCAAAACATGCATATAAAAAGACGTAAACCATTTACTGGATCGTACTTTGCAACAGATGGTTTCAAACCTGATATTTTATTTATGATTCTTGTTTTTTGTATGCTTCGTATTTGATTTATCACAAGATCTATTCAACAAAATGATCAGAAATAGTTTAAAAAAATCATTGCAACAATCAAAAAACGACCCTCTATGAAATATGCAACCCGTTTCACATTCTTAGTCATTTGTAAATTCTTTAGTCTATCATTATTTGCGCAAGCACCAAAAAATGACCTAAGCTATCTTACATCAGGTGGTAAACTCAAACCATTACAAGCCAATATGGATATCCGCCATTACAATATTATATTGGATATTGATATTCCCAACAAATCCATCAGCGGGTTTACGGAAGTTGATATGATTCTTGCAAAAAACAGCGATACGATCCTTTTAGATTTGATTCATATTTATACAATACAAAAGGTAAAAGTGAATGATAAGGCTGCCACTTTTACACAAAAAGATGACCAGATTTTTATCACAGGTTCAGGTTCCTTTAATGCAGGTAATCAAAAAGTATTGATTGAATATAGTGGTGTGCCTCCCGTGGCTGTTCGTCCACCATGGAATGGTGGCTTTACCTGGAGCAAAGACGCTAATAATAATCCTTGGGTTGTGATCAATTGCCAGATGGAGGGCGGGAAGATCTATTTCCCCTGCAAAGATCATCCAAGCGATGAACCTAATGAAGGCGTGGATATGAAGATAACAGTACCCAAAGACCTGGTAGTGGCGGGTCCGGGATTATTACAGAATGTTTCCAAGCCAAAAAATGATAAGGTTACTTATTTCTGGAAAACCAATTATCCTATTAGCAACTATTGCGTGCTTTTCAATATTGCTAAATACCATGTGGTAAACAGTACCTATACAACCATAAATGGCAATACCGTACCCATGCAGTATTATGTTTTAGCGCAAGATTCAGCTAATGCCATGCATGTATTGGAAGTGAAAGCAAGAGATACCAAGATCTTGGAAAAATATTTTGGTGAATATCCTTGGGTTAAAGAAAAGATCGGGTTAGCAGATGTAACCAATCCAGGAATGGAACACCAAACCATGATCACTTATGGAGGCAAAGTAACGTATCAGCAAGTTGGTGGACAGGATTATTCTGCCAATTTATTTCATGAATATGCACATGAATGGTGGGCCAATAAGGTAACCAATAAAGACTGGGCACATATGTGGATTCAGGAAGGAATTGCCACTTACGCAGAAGCGCTTTGCTTTCGCGAATTGGGTGGTGATGCGGCCTATGAGCAAATGATCAACGGACATCGCAGAAGTGTGAAGAACAGAAAAGCCATGGTATTGGGTGATGAAGTAACAGAAGCTGAAACCTATTCGGGTGGCGATATTTATACTAAGGGATCATTTTTCATGCACTCCCTTCGGTACATTATCGGAGATGAGATCTTCTTTCCCACCTTAAAAAAATTAGCTACAGATCCGGCCTATACTTATTACAACACTGTTACCACGATGGATGTTGAACAATTATTCAGCAAAGAAAGTGGCATAAACCTGAAACCCTATTTTGATTTTTATTTGCGAACAACAGATGTAATGGATTTTAGCATTAAGGAAACGGCCTTCCATACCTGGACCATCAAACTCAATAATTTCGTGATGCCTTTACCTGTTGATATCACTACAAGTAGGGGCAAAGAAAGGTTGCGTATGGAAAAAGACGGAATCAGCATCTTATCAGATACACCACCACAAGTAGATGCCGGCGGGCATTATTTAAAAAAAGTGAGTACCTATTAAAAAATGCCACAGATTACACTGATTACACTGATAGATACTGTGTTAATCTGTGCAATCTGTGGCAAAAAAACACCCCCGTAGAAATACAAAAATTCTGCCGATTAAAAACACAGCTTCAAAAGCATAAATACGTTTTATATTTTATTATCATGGGCATAGTTTAGTAGTTGTTTATAAGCACTAAACCTCTTACCCATGTCAACTATCAGCCAATCATGTTTTAGCTGCAATAAAAGCCTGCAGGGCCGCTCCGACAAGAAATTCTGCAACGACTATTGCCGGAATGCCCACCATAATAAGATCAACAGCACCTACAATAATTATATCCGAAACATCAATCATTGCCTCCTCCGGAACAGGCGGATCCTGGAAGCCTTATTTCCAACAGCCTGCAATATGGCCAGGTCAACGCGTCAATTTCTCCAGTACAAAGGTTTTTCATTTGAACATTGTACCCATTGGAAAAGGAACAAAAAGGGGAACCTTTATTACTATTGTTATGAATATGGGTATCAGGAAAGAGAGGGAGGTAAGATAATTATTTTGAAGAAAAATATTGAATGTTGAACAAGAATTGAAGAATTATAAATGGAATTTTAAATTTTACGAATGAAAGAAAATAAATGAACCTTCATTTTATCCAGCACAGCGTATCCTGCTCTTTTGAATCTTGTTACTTGTCTCTTGAATCCTGCCTCTTGTCCCCTTCCCCCTATTTCCTTAACTTCCTACTCAAATTCCTACCATGCAACCACGCAGAAACTTCCTTCGCCAGCTGGGTTTAACAGCCGGCGCTTTTTCGGCAACCAGTTTATTTAACCAATTGTATGCGGCAAGCTGGGAAGAAGCAGGTAAAAAAATAGCCAACCTATCACCTGAAGCAGCTGCTGCGGAGGAAGATTACTGGAGTGTGATTCAGCAGGCATACACCGTAAACTCTAACCTGATCATATTGAATAACGGTGGGGTGAGCCCATCCCCCAGAGTGGTGCAGGAAGCGGTAGAGCGGTATAACAAATTTTCAAATGAAGGTCCTTCTTACTATATGTGGCGTATTCTGGACCAGGGTAGAGAGCCCCTGCGGCAAAAGCTGGCCGTATTAGCCGGCTGCTCACCCGAAGAACTGGCCATCAATAGAAATGCTACAGAGGCACTTAATACGGTGATATTTGGACTGGATATGAAAGCAGGTGATGAAGTGATTGGCACTAAGCAGGACTATCCCAATATGATCAATGCCTGGAAGCAAAGAGCAGAAAGAGAAGGTGTGGTATACACGCAGTTGAATTTTAAATTCCCGATTGAAAATGATGAAGAGATTGTATCAGCTTATGAAAAAGCCATCACGCCTAAAACAAAATTATTGCATGTAACACATATCATCAACTGGATTGGACAGATCATGCCCGTTAAAAAAATTACGGATATGGCAAAAAAGCATGGGATAGAAGTGATAGTAGATGGTGCACACTCTTTTGGCTTACTCGATTTTAACATACCAGATCTGGGTTGCGATTATTTTGGGACCAGTTTGCATAAATTTTTAAGTGCGCCTATTGGTAGTGGACTTTTATGGATCAGGAAAGAAAAAATAGAAAAGATCTGGCCCCTGGTTTGTAATGATAAACCAAGAAGTAGTGATATCAGAAAGTTTGAGACCCTTGGTACGCGTAGCTTTCCCATTGAGCAGGGAATTGGGGAAGCCGTAAATTTTCAGAATGCCATTGGGCGTAAAAGAAAAGAAGAACGCATCAGGTATCTAAAAAATTATTGGGCAACCAGGGTAAAAGATATACCTGGTGTAAAGATCCATACTTCCTTTAAACCTGAATATGCCTGCGCCATTTGCGGGGTAACTATTGATGGCATGTCGCCTGGTGAATTAGACAGTGCTCTTTATGCCAATTATAAAATTCACACCGTAGGTATCGTTTGGGAAAATATCTCCTGTGTACGCATAACACCACATGTATATACCAGTCTGCCCGACTTGAATAAATTGGTAGCCGCTATAGAAGAGATAGCAGAGAGGAAAAGATAGAATTTGAAAATTTGAGAATTTGAAAATTGGTTTTGTAAACATTTTCAAATTTTCAAATTTTCAAATTGCTCTATTCTTAGGATGCTTTAACTACCGGCTTCTTTGTTTTGGTGGTTTTGGCTGGTCTTGATTTACCAAATGAACCTTGAAATCTTTTGCCTTTAGCGGTTTTTTTATCACCTCTGCCCATGGTTGTTTTTTTAGTTTTTAGTAATGAATGAGGTGCAAACATAGAAAAACCCCGCGTAATACGCAGGGTTCAATTCGTTTTACTCAAAAATTAGAGTTTTGCACTCAATTCTTTACCAGCTTTAAACTTGGCAACTTTTTTGGCTTTGATCTTAATAGCAGCGCCAGTTTGTGGGTTACGACCAGTACGTGCAGCACGCTTAGATACAGAAAATGTACCGAAACCTACTAAAGTTACTTTATCACCTTTTTTAAGTGTTTTGGTAACTGTAGCAACAAAAGAGTCCAATGCAGCGTTTGCTTGTGTTTTTGTAACGCCAGCATCGCCAGCGATCTGAGCAATCAATTCAGCTTTGTTCATAGATGTGTTTTTTAGTGTTTTATTAACAGCACAAATTTATCTGCTTTTGCGAATAAGCAAAATTTTTTTTCTTTACCTTTTTTCCGTAAAACCATTGTGTATAAAGGATTTCAGCAGATTTTGATTTTACATATGCAAGTTAATATCATTATGTTTAAACGCTGAAACCCTTTGCTGGCATGGATTTCCGGAAAAAACTGCTGTAATTCAATGCCTGTAAGGGTTTTAATTGAATATAACAAAGATTTGCGATTGACAAAATGTATTTGATAAACTATCCACACTCAATTCACAACTTGCATTAATGAGCGGAATCCGAATACCTGGTTACCCCATTCATCCAGGGTATTTTGTCTTAGTGCAGGTGCATGTTGAGAAAGATAATCATCATAATCTTTTCTGGAAGCAGCAAAATATTGTACTGCATAGGTTGCACCATCTGTTTCATCCGTTTCAAGCACCCGCACAAAGCGATAGCCGGTAAAACAGCCACTCAGCATCACTTCCGGTATATGAATCTCTTTCATCCATTTAACCCAGGCATCGTGTACAGGCCAGGAAACAAGGGTGGATACGTTGTAGATGAGCATGGGAGCAGTTTTGGATTTTGAGTTTTGAGTTTGGGGTTGAGATGTTTTATTTCTTCAAAAATAACTCAAAACCCAAAACTCGAAATCCCTAAGTTAATTCTGCGTACACCGGACAATGATCGCTGTGTTTGATATCCGGCAGTATGCCTGCATTTTTTAATTGTTTTTTTAATGATGTTGTAACACAGATATAATCGATGCGCCAACCTTTGTTTTGTAAACGTACAGAAGGAAAGCGCTGGCTCCACCAGGAATAGGCACCGATGGCATCAGGATGTAAAGCCCTGAAACTATCAACCCATCCATTTGCCAGAAAACTATCCATCCATGCCCTTTCTTCCGGTAAAAATCCGGATGATTTTTTATTTCCTTTGGGGTCGTGAATATCCACTTCTTTGTGTGCAATATTATAATCACCCACAACTATAAGGTTAGGTCTTGTTTTTTTAAGGTCTTCCAGGTATTCTGTAAACTCTTTTAGCCACAGATATTTAAAAGCCTGTCTTTCCTCACCACTGGTGCCGGATGGAAAATAGGCATTGATGAGGGTTATCTTACCAAAATCTGCACGGATCACCCTGCCTTCAAAATCGCTCGATTCATTGGCGTGTCCCTGCAAAACCTTATCTGCCTTGATTTTCGAAAAGATGGCTACACCACTGTAACCCTTTTTCTGTGCAGAAAACCAATAAGTATGGTAACCCAGGTTTTCTATTGCTGTGTAATCAACATCATCTTTGGTAGCTTTTGTTTCCTGCAAACAAATAATGTCTGCCGGATTTGTTTGCAACCATTCAATAAAACCTTTTTTGATCACGGCACGAATACCGTTTACGTTGTATGAAATGATACGCATTTTATAAGTTTTTTTGCATTATGTGTTGTACGTGCAGACATCTAACAGAATTGCATTTCCTCCGTTTACTTTTTTGTCTTGACACAAAAAAAGTCAAGGCTGTTGAAAAAAAGCTAAAATAAAACCAAAGAGAATAAAATATTGTTTTAATTCTGTTTTTTTATTCTAAAAATCTGTTGAAACCGATCATGCATAAGCGGTTCAGTGTTTCGGAACTTAAAGATGCATCAAAAAACACAAATTTCTCCGGACTGAATTTGCCCTGTGCAATGGCTACCAATTTATCATCTAAAAAGTATTCCTTCACGTTATTACCGCTGCCACTGCATCGGATGGTAAAGTTTTGATTTTTGAGTTTGCCCTTTAAAACATAATCGAAATTAATGGACCATCTTTCTTTTTGTATGCCGGGGATACGATAGCGGGAACTGCTGTCGTAGCCATTGTAAATGGTGTTGGGGTATATTTCCTGTTCTATGAGGGAGATATTTTTGCTAATCGTAAAAACTGCCAGGGTATCATTTTCAAGTAA
>CALRUV010000187.1:0-7093 GCA_943371455.1 Chitinophaga pinensis
CATCAAAAAATATTTCAGCGCCGCTTCATTACTTTTCAGGTTTCTTTTATCCGCTCCAGTTAAAATATATAATGGAATAGAAAGAATTTCAATACCCAGGAACAACATCAACAGACCATTAAACGAGGAGAGAATTCCCACGCCACAAAGCACAAAAAATATAAGTGCATAATAGTCGGCAACATTGTTACCCACTTTTTCAATTTCTTTCCCGGTAAGTAAAACAAAAACTAGGGTTGTTGCAATGGCGATGGTATTTACAAACATACCAAACTTATCAAAATGCAGTAAGTCATGCGTATCTACCTGAATAGACCAGATAGCATAGGTGTTCAATATATTGGCGGCCAGTAAAATAAACAGGCTGATAGCTGCCACATTTGTAATGGCAGATTTGTTTTTTATTAGGATGCCGCTAAACATCATAACAACACCTAAAACAGCAGAAAAAATGATTGCATTCATATACTTATCTTGAACCTATCAACCTGCATAGGTTTTATTCCAATTATTTATTTTACCAAAATTGCCCCGATGGTATCTTTTGTCAGATCAATGATCGGCTGAGGATACACACCCAACAGAAAGATGCCTATAGCCAGCAAAGACAATGTCCACTGCACATTTCCGGAAATTTCTGTTGCATTTGCTGTTGCCGCAGACTGATCTCCATATAAAACTTTCTGAACCATATTTAAGGTATACACTGCAGCCAGGATCACACTGATACCCGCAATAGCAGCCATCCAAATATTATAACGGAACAAGCCATTGAACATGAGGAATTCTCCAATAAAGGCATTGGTTAGCGGTAAAGCGATATTGGCAAGTGCCATCAAAACCAATAAGATGGCGAGTACTGGCGCTTTTTGTGCCAAACCGCCCAGTTCACTGAATTTTCTGGTACCTAATTTTTGTTCAATCACATCTGCAACAATCCATAATCCAATCACATTGATACCGTGGTTAAACATTTGTACCATTACGCCTTCCCATCCAATTTGATTTTTGGTAAATAAAGCGGCACACATTAATCCAATATGTGCAATAGATGAATAGGCAATCAGTCTTTTGATATCATCCTGTTTGATGGCTATCAAAGAAGCATACAACATACCTATGATAGAAAGTATGATGACCAGATTGGCGTAGTTACCAGAAGCATTGGGGAAAACTGGAATCAGCCAGCGTACTACAGCAAATAAGCCCATTTTTACCATGATGCCACTCATAACCATAGTTGTGGCTGTAGGCGATTGCTCATAGGCGTCAGGCTGCCAGGTATGAAATGGAAAAATCGGCATTTTAATGGCAAATGCAATAAAGAAAAGCCAGAATAAAAGATTCTCCTGTTTTGTATCGAGTGCAATATTGTAAAAAGATTTCAATGCAAATGAATGATCGGCAGACTGGAAATAAAGAAACAATATGCCCGCCAGCATTAACAGGGAACCAATGAAAGTGTAAATGAAGAATTTAAATGTAACGGCAATTCTTTTGTTGCCTCCCCAAATAGAACAAAGGAAATAAACAGGTATCAGTGCCAGTTCCCAGAAAAAATAGAATACCAATGCATCTGCTGCCAGAAAAACTCCTAATAACCCAGCCTGACTTAACAGCATTAATCCATAAAAACTACCCGGTTGTTTGTATTCATTTTTATTGGTAGCGATAAAAATTATGGGAAATGAAATGGCGGTTAGTAAACAGAGCATCTTACCCATGCCATCTGTCATTAATGTAAATCTGCTACCCAAAGCTGGAAGCCATACAGCATCAAAAGCTAAATTGGTTGCAGGAAGAAAGTAAATGCCTGCAATAGCTACTACTAACGTAAGCAGGGATGACAATAAAGCCCAGTTCCTGGCAGCTTGAGCTTGTTTCATAAAGAAACCAGTTATGCCAGTTAGAAGGGGTATTATAATGAGTAAAACAGGGATCATATACTTTCTTTATCTCAGCAAAATCTTTTTAAAATATTTTATTCAGAAAACGTGTGATGGTTGCATCATTGAACCAGATGAGTATGAATACCACAATAGCCATTACCATCACCAGTATATAATTACCCACCTGCCCGCTTTGCAGCAATCTTAACTGGCGGGAACCGTAACCAACCAATTTACCCACACCATTTACTGCGCCATCAATACCACTCTTTTCAACAATATTTTTCAGGAAACCTCCAAATGCATCAAGTGGTTTAACGATGATGACATCATATAATTCATCAACATACCATTTCTGTTCCAGCAGTTTGGTAACACCGGAAGAACTGTCTTCAACCGCACTGTATTGTTTGTGTTTACGGATAGCAAAAACTATCACCAGAATTATGGCAAGCGTAGATACACCCATCATGATATATTCCTGTGAAGCAGCCATATGATGCTTTTCAGAAAGCTTGGCAGATTCTGCAAATATGGGTGCAAGAAAATGCTCCAGACTATGTGCATTTGCTGCAAATACTTCTGGAATCCCTAACCATCCGCCAGCTACTGACAAAACAGCGAGGATGATCAAAGGCAAAGTCATTTGCCAGGGACTTTCATGCAGTCTTTCTTCCTGGTGAAGAGTGCCACGGAATTGTCCGAGAAATGTTAGGGCATATAAACGGAACATATAAAAAGCCGTCAATAATGCACCACCTATTCCAACAAAATAATAAAGCGGATTTTTTGAATAAGCAGCCATTAAAATTTCATCCTTTGAAAAGAAACCTGAGAAAGGCGGAATACCTGCAATGGCCAAACATGCCAATAAAAAGGTAAGATGGGTGATGGGTAAATACGATTTTAATCCCCCCATTTTTCTGATATCCTGCTCATGATGCATGGCATGGATAACGGAACCTGCACCAAGAAATAAAAGCGCTTTGAAGAAAGCATGTGTCATTACATGAAATACTGCCCCCGTATAAGCACCTACGCCCAAACCCAAAAACATATACCCTAACTGACTAACCGTTGAGTAAGCCAATACTTTTTTAATATCATTTTGTTTCAAGGCAATAGTAGCAGCAAAAATAGCGGTTACCAGTCCGGTTATAGCCACCACTGTTTGCGTTACAGGCGCCATTGTATAGAGGATATTAGTCCTGGCTATCATATAAATACCTGCGGTTACCATTGTTGCCGCATGGATCAATGCTGATACAGGTGTGGGACCTGCCATTGCATCCGGTAACCAGGTGTACAAAGGTATCTGAGCACTCTTACCCATAGCACCTATAAATAAAAGGAGCGTGATAGCTGTAATATCGAAACTGCTCAAATTGGCAACAGTTGCAAAAACCTCTGCATAGCTGGCTGTGCCTAATTTATATAAGATCCAGAAAACTGCCAGTAAGAAACCCAGATCTCCAATGCGGTTCATCACAAAAGCCTTTCTGGCTGCGTAATTGTAAGTATTGTTTTTAAACCAGAATCCGATAAGCAGGTAAGAACACAAACCTACTCCTTCCCAACCAATGAACATGATCACATAGTTAGCACCCAGTATGAGAAGTAACATCGAGAAAACAAAAAGATTTAGGTAGGCAAAATACCGGGCATAATGCTGTGCTTCTTCATCCTGCATATAAGAAGCCGAATAAAGATGTATCAAGAACCCGATACCGGTAATGATCAAAAGAAATAAAGAAGAAAGTGCATCAACCTGAAAAGCAAAAGGAATTTTAAAACTTTCTACACGGATAAAATCGAATAAGGTAACAATGGTTGTACCACCCGCTTTTACATCAAAGAAAATAGCCACACTCAGGATGAATGAAAGCAAAATAGAAGTACAGCCTATGGCAGCGATCATCGATTTAGACAGATTCTTCCTGCCCAATCCATTGATCAGAAATCCCAGTAAGGGAAAAAAAGGAACCAGGTAAACAAATTTACTCATACCCAAACCCATGAAGGGCTTTGTCTTAGATTCCTGAGAAATCTAAGCTGTTATTAAATATCATTCAACACCCTAAATACTCCCCCTAATGGAGGCAGTCAGGCGTTTAATTTTTTAATCTGTTCAAAAAGTTGATATCAACCGAATGTGTGTTTCTGTATAACATCACTATAATGGCCAGTCCCACACTCACTTCTGCCGCAGCTACAACCATGATAAAAAAAACAAATAACTGTGCATCGATCCCGGCAGTTGTTGCAGGGTCTGTTGCCAGTGCCGCACCATGCCATTTCTTGGAAAAAGTTACCAATAAAAGATTCACGGCATTCAACATCAGCTCAATGCACATAAATACAATGATGGCATTCCTTCTTGTTAACACACCAATGATACCGATGCTAAACAAGGCCAAACAGAGATAGATATAATATTGTACCGGCATATCCCAACCCCTTGCGGGTTTTATCCTAAATCCTTTTGGGGATTTAAGTTGTGATTAATATTTTCAAATACTTCCTTTACAAACAATGCTGTAAAAAAAAGCTTACTCTTTTTTACCTATAACTACTGCACCTACCATGGCACTTAAAAACAAAACACTGGTAATTTCAAAAGGCACCACATAATCATTAAATAAAGCCTTTCCTAAATTTTCAATCAAACCTATATTTCCGTCTTTCATCTGAACCATCTTGCCAGTCATATCATTGGCCTGCCTGATCAATGAAACAAATACCAGGAAAAAACATCCACCGGAAACCACACCTGCTAATTTCATCCACAAATGCTTTTGTGGTTCAGATTCTGCATTCAGGTTCATCAGCATGATCACAAACAGGAATAGTACCATAATGGCACCTGCGTATACAATCATATTAACGATAGCCAGGAATTGTGCATTCAATAAAATATAATGACCTGAAATAGCAAAGAAAACGGCTATCAACCACAAAACACTGTGCACTGGATTCTTGCTCAGCAATACCATGATGGCACTAAAAATGGCCAGGGCACTTAGGATGAAAAATAATATTTCTGTTACACTCATATAGTCAGTTAGTAATAAATGATTAATAATTAGTCTTTAAAAGTTTTACCCTTTTGTTAAGACCAATCAGTAATTAATTATTAGGTGAAGCCGTTGTAGGCTCATTCAATCCTATTGCCTTTGCATATCCTTCCGGATCTTGTTTGGCATCAGGTATCAATAAAGCATCCTTCCCATAAATAAAACCTTTTCTGGTGAAATTAGCCGGTGCAAAAGTTTCACTAAGGTAGATAGCATCTTTTGGACAGGCTTCTTCACATAAACCACAAAATATACAACGCAGCATATTGATCTCGTACTTGGCTGCATATTTCTCTTCTCGGTACAAATTTTCTTCTCCTGGTAAACGTTCTGCCGCTTCCATGGTAATGGCTTCTGCAGGACAAGCAACGGCACATAAACCACAGGCAGTGCATCTTTCTCTGCCTTCTTCATCCCTGTTGAGCACATGTAGACCACGGAAAACAGGACTAAATGGTCTTTTTTGTTCAGGGTATCTAATGGTGGGTTGCTTTTTAAAGATATGGCTAAAGGTAACTGCCATACCCTTGGCAATAGCAGGCAAGAAAAGTTTCTCCATGATCGACATGGGCTTTCTACTTACTTGTTTTGACCTTGTTGTTAGTGCTTGCATGTTATTTTCTTCTCTTGGCAAAAATATTTTCCAGTTATGTTGATTCCAATTTTATTACCCCTGCTGCCACAATATAAAAGCGCCTGTTAATAGCATATTCACCAAAGCCAGTGGTATCAATGTTTTCCAGCCGAGGTTCATTAACTGATCGTAACGGAATCTTGGAATGGTCCAGCGTATCCACATGAATACAAAAATGAAAATCACAATTTTGGTTAACAATGCTGCCACACCCAGGATAGCTGCAATATTAGGCGCTACAGATTTCTCATCGAAAAAAGGAATATCGTAGCCGCCAAAATATAGAGATGCCATGATGGCACTGCTCATAATCATGTTTACATATTCGGCAAACAGGTAAAAACCCAGTTTCATGGATGAGTATTCCTGGTGATAACCAAAGTTCAATTCATTCTCAGCTTCTGGCAAGTCGAAAGGCGTTCTATTACACTCTGCCATGGCACAAATAAAGAAGATCAGGAAACCCAAAGGCTGGTATGCAAAATTCCACATATGACCGGCGCCTATTTGTTGTTCTACTATTGTTTTCAAACTCAAAGAACCTGAAATCATCAATATGGCAATCAGTGCCAATCCCATGGCTAATTCGTAACTGATGGCCTGAGATGCACCGCGCAATGCAGCCATCAAAGAAAATTTATTATTAGAAGCCCAGCCCCCGATCATGATACCATAAACGCCCAAACTCACAACGCCAAAAACATACAGGATCCCGATATTGATATCTGCTATCTGTAAATCGATGGATCTGCCAAATGCTTCTACATGGCTGCTCCAGGGAATAACGGCACAGGTCATTAAAGCTGCCGTCATAGCCAAACCCGGACCAAGTATAAACAGGAATTTACTGCTGCTGTTAGGAATGATTTCTTCCTTCATGATCAACTTAAGGCCATCTGCCAAAGGTTGAAACAAGCCAAAAGGGCCAACACGACTGGGTCCTGGCCTGTCTTGCAAAATAGCTGCCACCTTGCGTTCTGCAAAAGTGGTATACAAGGCAATGCCTAAACTCGCAAAAACAATGATTGCGATGAGGATCAGTTTTTCGATCAGTATAAGCCAGTCTATAGACAGTAGTGCCATGATATATCTTTCAATTAATCTTTATCGGATGTAAAATTGCTGGAATGTGCCGGCCCTTCAATCAAACTCAGGTGCCTGTCATTCATATTCACCTCACTTACCGTATGTATATTCATTAATAATTTAGGTTGTCTGCCACCATGCACCGCCGAAAAAGTTTCATTGGGTATATGGGTGCCTACTGTTCCTGCATAATGCCCTTGAGATATCACCGATTGGCGACTGATCATTCTCGGACCTTCAATCACCCAGTCACTGGTATTTTTCTTCTCAAATCTGCAGGTATTGCATATCCAGGCAGGTTTGCCGTTTTCTAAACTCTCCACTTCGCCCCATTCGTCTTTTCTTGCTGTAACACGGAATACTTCATCGCCCCGGTTCCATAAAGTTACCTTACCACTGCAACTTGGGCA
>CALRUV010000188.1:0-7067 GCA_943371455.1 Chitinophaga pinensis
TCAACATTTCTTGTTCAATATTCAAGATTTTATTCCAGCATCTGTTTACCTGAGCGCACAGTGCATTTTTAAATGTACTTCCAAATGCCAGCATCGGGGACTGAAGTTCCCCTTGGATTTTTTTACATTTTATTCCATGCTCTAAAGAGCATGGCAAAGTTTTTGAAAAAGAAAAATCATCTCTGCCATTGTTGGTCGCCGCCAAAAATGGCAGACCCGATTGACGAATGTTGCGCAAGGAATTTTGATTGTTGAATGTAATGATGAGTAGCGAATAATGATTCATTATTCAAAATTCACTTCAAAATCAACATTTCTTGTTCAATATTCAAGATTTTATTCCAGCATCTGTTTACCTGAGCGCACAGTGCATTTTTAAATGTACTTCCAAATGCCAGCATCGGGGTCTGAAGTTCCCCTTGGATTTTTTTTACATTTTATTCCATGCTCTAAAGAGCATGGCAAAGTTTTTGAAAAAGAAATAATCATCTCTGCCATTGTTGGTCGCCGCCAAAAATGGCAGACCCGATTGACGAATGTTGCGCAAGGAATTTTGATTGTTGAATGGAATGATGAGTAGCGAATAATGATTCATTATTCAAAATTCACTTCAACAATCAACATTTCTTGTTCAATATTCAAGATTTTCTTCCGTTTCTCCCGGACACTTTTAAAATTTGTTCACATTAAATTAATACAAATTAATATTCTCATAACATTGCTGCTGGATTTTCGTATTTAAAAATTGCATGAGAAATTTTTGTTTAGGCTTTTTTGCCGTTGTTTTAATGATTAGTTGTAAAAAAACAGATTCCGCACCTTCTGAGCCGCTGGAAAATACGGTTAATGAGGATATTAGTTCTTATGTAGAAATTGCCTCCTTAAATCTTGGTGGATTGGGTGCCGCAGAGATTACCACTTTTGATCCTTTAACCAAAAGACTTTTTGCTGTTAATAATGGCACGCTCAATAAAATTGATGTAATTGATATAGCAGATCCTGCTGCAGCTAAAGTAATCGCATCTATTAGCATGGCTCCTTATGGTGGTTATGTAAATAGTGTGGATGTATCTAATGGAAAACTGGCTGCTGCAATTGAATCAACCAATAAACAAGCCAATGGTAAAGTTGTGGTTTTTAATACTACTACTTATGCAGAGGAAAAAGTCATCAATGTTGGTGCTTTACCTGATATGGTTGTGTACAGTCCGGATGGCCGTTATATCATTACCGCCAATGAAGGTGAACCCAGTGCAGATTATACCAATGATCCCGAAGGCACTGTGTCAATTATTGATGTAAACAATAACTATACTGTAAAGACCATCAATTTTGCCTCTATGGCAGGCCAACTTACCGCCCTTGCTGCTAAAGGTTTCCGCATTTTTGGGCCGGGTAAGGATTTTGTTAAAGATATCGAACCTGAATATGTTGCAGTATCTGATGATTCTAAAACTGCCTGGGTAACTTTGCAGGAAAATAATGGTATTGCAGAGATTAGTTTAGTAGATGGTACTATTACTAAGATCATGCCTCTTGGATTTAAAGATTATAATACGGCAGCGAATGCCATGGACTTTAGCGATCAGGATAATGCGGTGGCTTTTACCACACCCAGAAAAGTTTTTGGTATGTATATGCCAGATGCCATCAGTGTTACAAATTTCAATGGTGTGCCTTATTTGTTTACTGCCAATGAAGGAGATTCAAGAGAGTATACAGCCTTTACAGAAATGAAAAGGGTAAGTGCTGTAACACTTGATGCTACTGCTTTTCCGGATGGGGCTGCTTTAAAAGCGAATACAGTTTTAGGTCGTTTAAATATTACCACCACATTGGGAGATACGGATGGTGATGGTGATTTTGATGCTTTATACAGCTTAGGCGCAAGATCTTTTAGTATATGGAATGCAACAAGTGGCAGTTTGGTATTTGATAGTAAAAACGAGCTTGATGTTAAAACCAAAGAAGCCAATTTATACGATGATGGCAGAAGCGATGATAAGGGCAGCGAACCTGAAGCCATTGCTATTGGACGAATTGGCACTAAGTTGGTAGCTTTTGTAGGTTTGGAACGTGCTGATGCGGTGGCTATTTATGATATCACCAATCCTACCCAACCTGTATTTGTTAAAATAATTAAAACAGGAGATGCTCCGGAAGGAACCTTGTTTATTTCTGCCACCAAAAGCCCTATTCAACAAAGCTTGCTTGTAGTGAGTAGCGAAAATGATGGATTAGTTAAAATCTACAAAGCCACAAAGCTTTAAATGATACATCTTTTATAAAAAAGGGATTCTCCAAAAGGGAATCCTTTTTTGTTTCTACAACAAAGGCGGAGGAAGATTGACGAATGTTGAGCAAGGAATTTTGATGGGTGAATGGAATGAAGATTGGCGAATGATTCATTATTCAAAATTCACTTCAACAATCAATATTTCTTGTTCAATATTCAAAATTTTCTTCTCCCAAACAACGACTGTATTATTTATCTTCATGTTAGATTATATATTTTTCATCCATAATCATACAGCCATGAAAATCAGTTTGCTTGCCCCTTTTAAAAAAAATGCATTGGTAATATGCTTACTTACCGCCATTACCTGTTCCTTCAGTTCTTTTAAAACAGTTAACAACACTGCATTTTATGCAAATGATAAGGATGCGATTGGTCGCTGGGACCTTACCGTTAATATGGACGGCAGAATAGTACCTTCCTGGCTGGAAGTAAAATTATCGGGTGTAAAAACCCTGGTAGGTTATTTTGTAGCTGATGGCGGCAGTGCCAGACCTATTTCGCATGTACAAGTAAAAGACGGCAAAATCCATTTCAGCATACCACCACAATGGGATAGAACGGATAAGTACATGGAATTTGATGCAGAGCTTACCAATGATAAACTTACCGGAACCATCAACAGCAGCTCCGGAAAGCAATATAGCTTTACTGGCGAAAGGGCACCTGTGTTACAAAGATCTATTGCAACTGTTTGGGATAATCCTAAAAAATTACTGAATGGAAAAAATACGGATGGCTGGCATGCTTCTGGCAATACCAACCAGTGGGTTCTGGAAAATGGCATATTGAAAAGTCCGAAATCAGGTTCTAACCTAATTACCGATGAAACATTTACCGATTTTAAATTACATATTGAGTTCCGTTACCCAGCAGGCAGCAATAGTGGTGTTTATTTACGCGGTCGTTATGAAGTGCAGGTAGAAGACAATCAAGGAATGGAACCCACATCCACCCTGTTCGGAGGCATTTATGGATTTTTAACACCCAATGAAATGATGGCCAAAGCACCAGGTGAGTGGCAAACCTATGATATCACTTTAATTGGCAGAAGGGTTACGGTTGTAGCCAATGGAAAAGCAATTATTGTTGATCAAACCATACCGGGTATTACCGGCGGCGCACTTGATAGTAAGGAAGGCGAGCCAGGTCCCATTATGTTACAAGGCGATCACGGTCCGGTCGAATATCGGAATATTGTGATCACACCGGGGAAATGATTATCGAATAACGAATCCCGCTGAAGCGGGAAATATCGAATATCGAAGTTGAAATTGCCATTCTCAAATGTTTTTTGGCGACATCGTTTTCGTATTTAGTCACCGACCTTTTTATTCAATTCAATTATGCGAGCCTTATAACCATTAAATTAGTGTGCTAATAAATAATTGCATTGCTTATTTAATCCTAAAAGCCATATGAAACAAGTTCAAAAATCGCGCCGCAAGTTTTTACAAAATGCGGCATTACTCTCGGCAGCAAGTACCATACCCTCTATTGTAAACAAGACCTTTGGTCAGGCACCCTTTATTGGCAGCAAAGCTGGTGATAAAGTAAACCTTGCCTGTATAGGCATTGGTAACCAGGGAGGTTCGGATGTGATGTCATTCGACAAAACCGGGCTTGCCAATTTTGTTGCTTTTTGTGATGTGGATATGGGCGCACCACAAACACAAGCAGTATTAAAGAAGTTCCCGGATGTACCCCGCTTCCAGGATTTCCGAACCATGTTTGATAAAATGGGCAGTCAGATAGATGCTGTTTGTATTGGCGTTCCCGATCATTCGCATTTTGCCATTACCATGATGGCACTTGCTTTAGATAAGCACGTATTTGTGGAAAAACCTATGGCACGTACGTTTCAGGAAGTGGAACTGATGATGAAAGCGGCTAAAAAGCATAGAAAAGTAGTAACGCAGATGGGTAACCAGGGTCACTCAGAAGCCAATTATTTTCAGTTCAAAGCCTGGACAGAAGCTGGTATCATCAAAGATGTAACAGCTATAACTGCACACATGAATAACGGCAGACGCTGGCATGGATGGGATAAAAAATATACCGGATTACCTGCAAAAGAAGAGATACCTGCATCACTGGATTGGGATACCTGGCATGGTGTAACATCTATGCACGATTATAACCATGATTATATCAATGGACAATGGCGCTGCTGGTATGATTTTGGAATGGGCGCACTGGGCGACTGGGGTGCACACTTAGTTGATACTGCTCACGAGTTTCTGGACCTGGGCTTACCAACAGAAGTAAGTATGTTGAAAGCAACAGGGCATAGCTCTTTCTTCTATCCGCAACAATCTACCATATTGTTTAAGTTTCCTGCGAGAGGCAAAATGCCTGCTTGCGATCTCACCTGGTATGATGGTGTAAATAATCAGCCACCTTTACCAGAAGGTTATAAGGGTCCGGATATTGATCCGAATATTCCTCCTCCAAGTTCAGGCACCATTGCTCCTTCCAGATTAAATCCGGGAAAGATCATTTATGGTAAGGACCTCACTTTTGGTGGTGGCTCACATGGTAAAACACTGTCGATCATTCCTGCTGAAAAAGGAAAAGAGATGGCATCAAAACTACCCTATGTGGCACCAACACCTTCTAACCATTATGCCAATTTTCTGAAAGCCTGTATGGGACAGGAGAAAACTCGCTCACCATTTGATATTGCCGGACCTTTGAGCCAGGTATTTTGTCTGGGAGTGCTTTCTCAGCACCTCAATACCAAATTAACCTTTGACAGAAAAACAAAAACCATTACAAATAATAAAGTAGCCAATCAAATGCTGGTGGGAATACCACCGAGAAAAGGTTGGGAGCAGTATTATAAGATCTAAGGCTGCTTAACAAAGCGCAGTATTTTTTAGCCACAGATTACAAGGATTACATGGATTTTTTCTGTGTTAATCTGTGTAATCTGTGGCATTTTTTGTGAAAGAAAATACAAAACCAACAATCCGGCAGAAATTAAATCCCGTATGTGTAAGTATTTTAATAACCCTTCGTCAATATAGGCACTGAAACCTTATTACAGTATAGCCGGCTTTAAATAAGGAATCTTATTTTTTAATTCACAACCAAAAACAACGCTTATATGAAATATATTAGCCTCCTCTTTGTTTCGCTTGTTATAACTATTTGTTCTTTTGCACAATCAAGTGCTTACAGCAGTTCCAATGGCATTGCCATAAAGGGTTATGACCCTGTTGCCTATTTTACACAACAAGCTGCCGTAGAAGGCAATGATCTTTTTACACACGAATGGAGTGGTTCTAAGTGGAAATTTTCTTCGCAGGCAAATCTTGATCTTTTTAAAGCGAAGCCTGAACAATATGCCCCGCAGTTTGGCGGATACTGTGCCTATGGTTGCAGTGAAAAACATAAATCGCCTACAGATCCAAAGGCATTCACCATTGTGAATGATAAACTCTACCTCAATTACAACCTCAAAGTAAAGGAGATGTGGATCAAAGACACGGCAACAAGAATTCCTGCAGCCATAGCTTATTGGAAAACCCTTTAGTAAAATTCAAAAATCCATCTAATGAAAAGAATATACCTAAGCTGCTTATTAGTCTTGTGTTTCCTAAGCATTGGCTTTGGTCAGCAAGCACTTCGCGCCAAACATTTCAACCTGGAAAAAGGGGTTGCCATTCAGGGATACGATCCTGTGAGTTATTTCACACAAAACAAAGCAGTAAAAGGAAGTAAACAATTCATTGCTTCTGCAGAAAATGTATTGTATTATTTTTCTTCTGCTGCCAATAAAGAGACCTTTTTGAAAGATTATAAAAAGTATGAACCCCAATATGGTGGCTGGTGTGCTTATGCTATGGGCGCAAACAATGAAAAAGTAGAAATTGATCCAGAAACCTTTAAGTTATTGGATGGCAAACTGTATTTATTTTACCATTCCTGGTCTAATAATACATTAACCAAATGGAACAAAGAAGAAAAAAGCTTGAAAACAAAGGCAGACGCAAGCTGGCAAGTACTTTATCGTTAATCAAAACAAATATATGACTACCAAAAAAATCATTAATTGGACACTACGCATCATTGCTGCACTCATTTTATTTCAGACCCTGTATTTTAAATTTAGCGGTCACCCTGAATCTATTGAATTATTTTCAAAACTGGGTGTTGAGCCCTGGGGTAGAATAGGAACAGGCGTCATTGAACTGATAGCTGGCATTCTTTTAATAGTACCTGCAACCAGTTTACTGGGGGCATTTTTAGGACTGGGTTTAATGGGAGGTGCCATCTTATCACACCTAACAGTTCTGGGTATAGAATCAAAAGGGGATGGTGGACAGTTATTTATTTTAGCTATGGTAGTATTTGTGAGTTCTTTAACAATATTGATCATGCACTGGCATGATTTAAAACGTACTCTCCAAAAATTAACCAGTAAAAATTAACTACATGAGAAAGATCCTGTTTTTTATTATACTGCTTTTTGGCAGTTTTAGTTCCACACTTTTGGCACAAGGATGCAGCGATGCAGGTTTCTGTACGATTGGTAGTTTGAAATCAAATCATAGCGAAAATCAAAACCAGGCTTTTCAGAAACTATCTATTAGCTTGAACAATGGTATTGGCGATGAAGGCGTTTTTGTAGCTACACCAGGTATACAATATGATAAAAGATGGAATAGCCGCTGGGCCTTTCAATCAAAGCTCACTGGAAACTTCGCTTCCGGAAATCTGGGAAGCGCCAGTGGTTTGGGTGATATCTACCTTTCTGCTATTTATT
>CALRUV010000189.1:0-7054 GCA_943371455.1 Chitinophaga pinensis
AAATTTGAAAATTTGAAAATGAGTTGTATGAGGGATACGCTAACCGATTATTAGCTCTCGAATCATCAGCTTTTTGAATTTTATTGAGTTGTATAATTTGAACCCCATTTTCAAATTAGCATATTTTCAAATTAGCACATCTTCAAATTAGCACATTTTCAAATTACTATCCAAAGTCAATCTCCGTATTATCCCCAATATTCAAACTTCGGCTCAAACCCTTTACGGCAGCATCGCTTCCAATAAGTGAATTGTCGAGTACTACTTCAAAAAGATTGGTATATGATCCAATGATACTATCACGAATGATGGAATGCTTGATAGAAGTGTTGGCACCGATAGCTACATGCGGACCAATAATAGCATTTGAAATATCGCAACCCGGTGCAATACTTACAGGTGGTATGATGATGGTATTTGTGTAACCATGATTAAAATCCGTGTTACCACCAAATTTTTTAAGTAAGGTTGCATTACTTTCCAAGAGTGTTTCTTTCTTGCCGCAATCAAACCAGTTTTTCACTTTAAAAGCCTGAAACTTAGCGCCACGCTTGATCATACAATCCAGTGCATCGGTAAGGTTGTATTCGCCAAAGGTTTTAATATCTTGTGTATATAAATGGTGCAGGCATTCAAAAAGAAAATTTGTTTCCTTAATCTTATATAAGCCCACCAATGCCATATTGCTTTTGGGGATAGAAGGTTTTTCAACCACCTGTTCAATAAAACCATCTTCACCAACAGTAGCAACCCCAAAATTTCGCGGGTCATCAACTTTTTTTATACCCAGCATACTAACAGGACTATTTATCACTTCCTTTACATCATACTCACAAATAGTATCGCCCAGTACTACAAATACTTCATCATCGCCCACAATATTTTTTGTTAATTCAATGGCATGCCCCGTACCCTGTCGTTCATTCTGAAAAACAAAATGGGTGGTCAAATCAGGATAGGTTTGCTTTACATAGTCCTGAATTTTTTCTCCCAGGTAACCCACAATAAATATGAATTCTGTAATGCCAGCATCCTTTAACTGATCAACAATAAAACTTAAAATAGTTTTACCTGCAATGGGGATCAGGGCCTTGGGTTGCGTATAGGTATGTGGTCTTAATTTGGTACCGGCACCTGCCACAGGAATAATTGCTTTCATGTATTCTGTTGTTTTTGAAAACGGTATTTCTATCTACTTCACTAAAGCTTTGCGTCTGTTTAACACATTTTCAAGAAGTCTAAATTAGGGAAATCTATCAATTGGGCAAGTTTTGGGTAAAAACATAAGAATCAAGGGACAAGGGACAAGGGACAAGGGACAAGGAACAAGGAGGCAATATTCTTGAAATTAATTATAGGCTCAATTCAATAATCCTTGATTCTTGTTCAATATCCCCCCTGGCCCTTTTTCCTTGAAGCTTGTCTCTTGTTCCTTGAATCTTGTTCCTTGAATCTTGTCTCTTGTTCCTTGAATCTCCCCCCTACAGCTTATCTTTGCGGCAAAACAAGCAAAATGCAAAGAGATACCCTGGTTTTCGACCTTATCAGGCAGGAATTAGAAAGACAAAGACATGGCATTGAACTGATTGCCTCTGAAAATTTTACCAGCTTACAGGTAATGCAGGCAATGGGTGGGGTTATGACCAATAAATATGCTGAAGGATATCCTGGCAGAAGGTATTATGCCGGATGTGAAATTGTTGACCAGACGGAACAATTGGCTATTGACAGATTAAAAGAAATCTTTTCTCTTGAATATGCCAATGTACAACCACATAGCGGAGCGCAGGCTAATGCTGCCGTTGCATTGGCAGTATTACAACCAGGTGACCCAACATTAGGTTTGGACCTTAGCATGGGTGGGCACTTAACACATGGCTCTGCCGTAAATTATAGCGGAAAATTATATAAGCCCCATTTCTATGGCGTAACCCGCGAAGAAGGTCTGGTAGATTATGAAATGTTGGAAGCAAAAGCACGGGAAGTAAAACCAAAACTAATCTTTTGTGGCGCCAGCGCTTATAGTCGCGATTGGGATTATGCCCGTATACGCAAAGTAGCAGATGAAGTAGGTGCCTTGGTAATGGCGGACATTGCACATCCTGCTGGATTGATCGCAAAAAAATTATTGAATGATCCATTTGATCATTGCCATTTTGTTACTTCTACCACGCATAAAACCTTACGCGGACCAAGAGGCGGTATTATCATGATGCGCAAAGATTTTGAAAACCCATTTGGTTTAAAAGATGTGAAAGGCAATATCCGTATGATGAGTAACCTGTTGGATATGGCTGTTTTCCCTGGTATTCAGGGCGGACCATTACAACATGTAATCGCTGCCAAAGCCATAGCTTTTGGAGAAATTTTGAGTAATGAATTTACGGTGTATGCAAACCAGGTAATTAAAAATGCACAGGCCCTGGCTACAGAACTGGTAGCAAAAGAATACCAGATCATCAGTGGAGGAACAGATAATCACCTGGTATTAATTGATCTGCGTAATAAAAATATCAGCGGTAAAAAAGCAGAGCAGGCTTTGGTAATGGCAGATATTACTGCAAATAAAAATATGGTACCTTATGATGACAAGAGTGCTTTTGTAACTTCAGGTATCCGTTTGGGTGTGCCGGCAGTTACCACCAGGGGTATGAATGAAACACACATGAAATTTGTAGTAGATGCCATTGATAAGGTTTTGATGAATGCGGATGATACCGCAATTATTGCAGCCGTAAAAAAAGACGTGAATGATTTTATGACCCAATTCAAACTTTATCCTGAGTTAGGATAAATGAGTTTAGGGGTAAATTAGTTAGGTTGTTTTTGAAAATATTCTCTGAACAAAAAACTTATTTCTTATGCTACAGCGTAAACAAACCCTCTGGCTATTAATAGCTTCCATATTAAGCTTTGCCAGCTTAAAACTTTCTTTTTTCAGTGGCAATATAGTAGTGGCTAATGTAAAGCAGTTTCAGCGCTTCACAGCCATGGACAGTATTATTCTCATGATCCTCACAGTTGCTGTTGCCATAGCTTCTTTGATTCTGATCTTTATATATAAAGACAGGAAAATGCAGATGAAGGTAGGTTTTGCCGTTTTAGGTGTTTCCATACTGAATGTGTTACTAAACTACCTGCAAACTAAAAATTATGTGCCTGAAGAATGGTCATACGATATCACTTCTTTGATATGTTTAGCTATCCCCATTTGTTTAATTCTGGCAATCAGAGGAATTTATCAGGATGAAAAATTAGTAAAGAGTACAGACAGGTTGAGATAATACAGTATTCACTGTACAGAAAAATATTTTTGTAAAGAGGCCTGACATGCTAAAAGTCAGGCCTCTTCATTTAGAGGTATTTACCGGTATAACTTTCTTTCCCTTTTTTTATACCCGCCGGCACTCCCTCATAAACAATATTTCCACCGGCATCACCGGCTTCCGGACCCAGATCAATTATCCAGTCGGCACATTTGATCACATCGGTATTATGTTCTATCACAATCAATGAATGCCCCTGTTCTATCAAAGCATAAAAAGAAGCCAATAATTTTTTGATGTCATTAAAATGCAGACCGGTAGTAGGTTCATCAAAAACAAAGAGCATATGACCAATTCCTTTTCCCTTACCCAAAAAGCTGGCAAGTTTTACACGTTGTGCTTCACCGCCACTCAGGGTATCACTGCTTTGACCTAGTTTGATATAGCCCAAACCCACATCCTGTAAGGGTTGTATGGCATTTCGGATGGCTTTCTCCTCATCAAAAAAACTGATGGCTTCATCTACACTCATTTCCAAAACATCAAAAACTGATTTGCCTTTATAAGTAACTTCCAGTACTTCTTCTTTAAAACGCTTTCCCTCACAGGATTCGCAGGTAAGGTGCACATCTGCCAGGAACTGCATTTCTACAACCTGCTCGCCTTCTCCTTTACAGGTATCACACCGTCCGCCATCTACATTAAAAGAAAAATGCTTGGGTTGAAAGCCCCTTGTTTTGGATAAGGATTGTTTGGCATACAGATCTCTGATATGATCGTACGCTTTGATATAAGTGATGGGATTACTCCTGGATGATTTGCCGATTGGATTCTGATCAACCATCTCAACGTTTGATATATAATCTACATCTCCACTGATATTTTTGTGCAGCCCCACTTTTTCTGAAAACTCCCCTTTTAATTTCCGTAAGGCAGGTACTAAAACCTGTTTCACCAAAGTTGTTTTACCACTGCCACTAACGCCACTTACCACGCACAAACAGTTTAAAGGAAAACTAACGGTAATGTCTTTCAGGTTATTCTGCCTCGCATTTTCTACCTTAATACTCCGTATTGTTTTTCTAACAGTTTTAGGCACTTCTATCTTCAATTTTCCTGTCAGGTATTTTCCGGTAAGGCTTTCCTCATTCGCAATGATCTCAGCATAATTACCTACTGCAACAACTTCACCGCCCAGGTGCGATGCGAGTGGGCCCATATCAATGATATAATCCGCTTCACGCATCATCATTTCATCATGCTCCACTACTACAACGGTATTGCCAAGATCTCTTAATGATTTTAATACACTAATCAATCTAACCGTATCCCTGGAATGCAATCCAATGGAAGGCTCATCCAGTATATATAATGAATTGGTGAGATTGCTGCCCAGGCTTCGCGTTAATTGGATTCGCTGACTTTCACCACCACTTAAAGAATTGGCAAGTCTATTGAGTGTGAGATACCCCAATCCCACATCAATCAAAGTATCCAGGCGCTGGTTAATTTCGATCAGGATTCGCTTAGCAATTTGTTGCTCGTGGGTACTAAGTTTTAAGCTGGTAAACCAGGCTTTCAGGTCCTTCACCTGCCATTCACATAATTCACCAATATGTTTACCACCAACCTGTACATAGAGTGCTTCTTTACGTAAGCGAAAGCCCTTACAATCGGGGCAATTGGTGCGTCCCCTGTATCTGCTGAGTAATACACGGTATTGAACTTTGTATAAATTCTGTTCTACTTCCTTAAAGAAATCATCAATGCCCTGCACATTGGCTTCACCCGTCCATAATTGTGCATATTGTTCTTTGCTTAGGTCTATAATCGGTTTGTGAATGGGGAAACCAAATTTTCCGGCACCTTTTATAAACTGTTCACGCCACCAGCCTAGCTTCTCTCCTTTCCAGGGTGCAATTGCGCCTTCGTAAACACTTAATCTTTTATCGGGTATCACCAGGTCGCTATCAATACCCAAAACCTGACTAAACCCTTCACAGGTAGGGCAGGCTCCAAAAGGATTATTGAAAGAAAAAAGGTTGGGTACAGGTTCTTCAAATTGAATACCATCCATTTCAAATTTATTGCTGAAATGTTTGCATTCTATATTATCCAGTTCGAGATACATTTCTCCTTCCCCTTCATAAAATGCCGTACTGATTGAATCGGATAAACGATGGATATCATCTTCTTCAAAGTCTTTGGTAACTATACGATCAATTAATACATAGGAAGATTGTTTGGAGTTTGGGGTTTGGAGTTTGGCGTTAAGGTCTTTATCAGATAATTCCAATAGTTCTTCGATACGTAAAACAATACCAGCTTCCTCACTCTTGGTACTATTGGTTCTTAAATACATTCTGGAAAATCCTTTCTGCAATAGTATTTGCAGTTCTTCACGAATGGCTCTTTTGGCATGTTGTTTAAAAAGGGCTATGATCACCACTTTGGTGCCTGCTTTGCACGACTGTATATTTTGCAATACATCAGCAACATCTTGTTTTTTAACTTCCTTTCCGCTAACCGGAGAAATGGTTTTACCGGTTCTTGCATAGAGTAAACGGAGATAGTCGTAAATCTCTGTCATACTGCCCACGGTACTTCTGGGCGTGCGTGTGATAACTTTTTGTTCAATGGCAATGGCAGGACAAAGTCCTTTGATATAGTCCACATCAGGTTTTACCATTCTGGCCATAAACTGCCGAGCATAGGCACTTAAGCTTTCTGCATAACGGCGTTGCCCTTCGGCAAAAAGTGTGTCGATGGTGAGCGAAGATTTTCCACTTCCTGAAACACCCGTTACCACAATGAGTTGGTTGCGGGGGAAACTAACTGTTACATTTTTCAGGTTATGAACCCTGGCACCTTTTACCAGGATGTCACCTTTTTTTTCAGTAACTATTTTTTGCGGACTTTTCTTAGTTATTGTAGCCATACCGTTCGGCAATTTAAACACATATACGACGTGAAAGTTTAGAAATAAAGATTTGCGTAAAATCAAGGTCTTTTTTTCTTCCATTTCAGCACACCAGAAAATGTGCATAACCACAACCCCTTAAAACATTCTTTTCCACAAAAAAATAATGATATGAAAAGATGTATAATTTGTTCCTGAAATAGAATGAGTTAGTGCAGTTACACTCAATCTAAACTTTACCCATATCCTGATTTTGTTGAACACTGATACAAAAAAACAGTTATGAGAACATTGGACCATGTGTCTGATACCGATTTAATAAGGGCGTTCCAGGATGGCGATACAGGCGCCTTTGAAGTACTTATCTACAGGTACAAGGACAGAATATTCTCTTCTATTTTATTTTTTGTGAAAGACAGTTATTTGGCCGAGGACCTTTTTCAGGATGTTTTCATCAAAATAATCGATACCCTTAAAAACAAACGTTATACAGAGGAAGGAAAATTTCTTCCCTGGGCTTTAAGAATTGCCCATAATCTCTGCGTGGATTATTTTAGAAAAGTAAAACGTACACCTGCCATACGCACCAGCGACAACCAGGATATATTTGAACTGATCCATTTATCTGAAGAAGGTACTGACAGTAAAATTATGCAGGGACAGAGCCATGAAAGGGTTCGTAAAATGTTAGACCTGCTTCCTGAAGAACAGCGGGAAATAATTGTACTCAGGCATTTTGCCAATATGAGTTTCAAGGAAATTGCCTTGATCACTAATTGCAGCATCAATACAGCACTCGGCCGTATGCGTTATGGACTGATCAACCTACGCAAGATGATGGTGGAAAAACAGATCTCTTTATAACATT
>CALRUV010000190.1:0-7016 GCA_943371455.1 Chitinophaga pinensis
AATAGATGTAACGGCTGCAGAAGTTGAAATTCAAATCGATCTGGCAGCAGGCATCTCAACAGATATTACCATTGATGCATTGTATGCATTTACAGATTGCGAAGTAAGTATTTCACCTAATGCCTGTGTGATTGTTGACAATAAACCTATCTTTCTTACGGCACATGAATTGCTCACAGTTTCTGCCGAAAACACCAAAGCCCTGCTAAAAAAGGAATTGGAAATTAAATTAAGAGAACTGGAAGATAAATGGCACTATACTTCTCTTGAGAAAATATTCTTTGAAGAAAAGATCTACAAGGAACTGGAGCAAAAGCACGAAAACTGGGAGAAAGTAATTGAAGCGATCGATAAAGCCTTTAATCCATTCAAGAAAAAATTAAAGAGAGCCATTGAAAGAGAAGATATTCTCAAACTAACAGAAAAACCTGTTAGAAGAATTTACCGTCTTGATATCAATGAACTGATCGAACAGATCAAATCCATTGAAGCCGATATCAAACAGGTAAATTATGACCTGGAAAACCTCACAGATTTTGCCGTAGCCTATTTTGAAAACCTGCAAAAAAAATATGGTAAGGGCAAGGAAAGAAAAACGGAGATCAAAGAATTTGATACCATACAGGTAAAGCATGTGGCCATTGCCAATACCAAGATTTACATGAATCGTGCGGAAGGTTTTATTGGTACTGGTTTGAAGAAAGATGAATTCCTCTGCGAATGTTCTGACTATGATGATATCATCGCTTTTACCAAAACCGGTATCATGAAAGTGGTAAAGGTTTCTGATAAGATCTTTATTGGCAAAGACATCATCTATGCTGCCATTTTTCAAAAGAACGATGAACGCACCACCTATAATATGGTGTACCTGGATGGTAAAACAGGGGTGAGCTATGGTAAACGTTTTAATGTTACCGGTGTTTCCAGAGACAAAGAATATGATCTTACCAAGGGTTCTGAAAAAAGCAGGGTGCATTATTTTAGCGCCAACCCCAATGGTGAAGCGGAGTCTGTAAAAATTGTATTGAGCCCTAATTGCAGTGCCCGCATCAAAGAACTGGATTATTATTTTGAAGAACTGGAGATCAAGGGAAGGAGTAGTATGGGTAACCAGGTTACCAAGTATCCGATTAAATCGGTAAAGTTAAAGGAAGCGGGTAAGAGTACACTGGCGGGTAGAAAGTTGTGGTTTGATGATAAGTTTGGCCGACTCAACGCTGAAGAAAAAGGACAGTACCTCGGAAGTTTCGAGGATGAGAAAATCATTGTGTTTTATTATGATGGCACTTATGAATTAACGGATACGGAAATGTCGCAGCGTTTTGAACCTGAGAAGATCTTAGGTATCGAAAAATTTGATCCGGAAAAAGTGATCACAGCCGTTTACCTCGATAATGATAAGCAGCAATACAATATCAAACGCTTTAAAATAGAAACAACCACCTTAAAGTCGCAGTTCCTTTTTATCAAAGATGGGCAGGGTAATAAATTACTGGCAGTAAGTACCGAACCGGAACCTATTTTGGTGGTTCAAACCGGAAGGGGGCAGCAGGTTAGAAAAGCGAAATTTAAAGTGGCTAAAATGGTAGAGATCATGGGCTGGAAAGCAGTGGGGGCAAAGCTTACAGACTACAGTAAAACCATAGAAATGGAATGGGAGCAGAAACCAAAAGATGAAAATGCCCAGCCTGAATTATTTGGGTAAATCATGGCAATTGTCTAGACTTCTATGTTAAAAAAGGTATGGCAGATAAATAGATTAATGTTATTTATCACTCCGAATCGCAGGGTCCTCTACGAATCTTCGGAGTAGTAAAACTGTTGTTATTTTTTAACCCTAATCCTTAAAGTTGCATTTTTGTTCAGATCGCTGGTAAGAATTACTTCATACCGTTTCTTATCATCATATAAAATCAAAGCAGCGGTATTAGGAGGTATCATTCCGAGATTATTCGCAAACATACTCAGGTCATTATATTCAAGTGTTTCATCCAGTTGAATATTGATCTTTACGGCCTTATGGTTAATGATGGTTTTAGGCAGGATCTCTTTTTTATTTAAGAATAGGGTAACCGAATCATAATCAATCTCGCCATTATCATACAATTCAATCCGCAAAGACGTATTGGACACTTCAATTTCCTTTACCACAGATTTGTCTCTCGTGTCAATTAAAGCTGTTGCTGCAGGGATAGCCATTACGGGCGCAGTTTCCAAGGTACTTATTACAGGATTCTCTTTGATGATTTCTTCCGGTTCATCTACCATCACTAAATCTGCCGTATCATTAGATTTTGTGAGTTTTAGTTGAATAGGCGGCACCGTATATTGATGGTCGGCATCCGCAAAAAGTCTACCGTTTAAAACAGAACTGGTCTTCGATGCCAGTAAAGTAAAACTGCCTGAAAGTATACAGTCGATACTGTTTTTAGCATTGGGTGATAAAAAATAGATCATCGGAAAAGGCAGCAGGGTGAGTCTGCTATTGGGGGCATCATAATTTCCTTTTATAGAAACCTTTACCAGACTATCCCTAAAATAATAATTCAAATACCCGGTTACTGATTTTCCTTTTTGTTCCAGAACCAGTTCTGATAAATAATTTTGGTATTCTCTGGTAGATTGTAACATCCCAATTCCATACCAATGACCGCTTACCTTTTGTGCTTTTACAGACAATAGGCAAAATGTAAAGCAAAAAATTAGTATGGTTTTAACCAGCTGTTTCATATGTAGACGCAAAATATCAAAAAGGGTTTTATAGCAGACGGAGAACTTGCTAACATATCAACATTAATACCTTTCTGATGCTTTGATCTACAATCCTTTAGCCTTAATATGACTTTGGATAAAAGCTTGTAAAAACTTGCTCTATAGGAATATTCGTACCTTTGTAGGCTAAATAGCGGTAGGTATTCATGGAAAAAGTTCTGGTAGGTAATTACAACACATTAAAAGTTAGCCGTAAAGTTGACTTTGGTTTTTATATGGAAGATGGGGAGGAGGGGATTTTATTGCCCAAAAGATTTGCCCCGCCCAGGTTAAGGGTGGGCGATGAATTGAGTGTATTTGTTTACCATGATTCTGATAACCGGTTAATAGCTACCACACAAAAAGCCAATGCATGTGTGGGTGATATCGTTAAAATGAAAGTGGTTTCTGTAACTGGCTTAGGTGCATTCTTAGACTGGGGTTTGATGAAGGATCTTTTTGTGCCCAAATCCAAACAACTGGTGGGTATGCGTGAAGGTGCAGAATACCTGGTGAAATTATACATCGACGAACAAACTGGAAGGGTTGCCGCTACAGAAAAAATAGAATCACTTTTAAGTAATGATGAGCTTACAGTAAAAGAACTGGATATGGTAGATCTTTTGGTTTACCGCGAATCAGAACTGGGTTATGTACTCATCATTAATAATCAACATACCGGTATATTACATAGTAATGAAGTATTTGCCAATATAAAAGTTGGCGACAGGCTAAAAGGTTTTGTGAAAAAGATCCGACCGGATAATAAAATTGACCTGGTATTGGGTAAGCCCGGATTCCAGAAAGTAGAAGATGAAGCGGGTAAGATCCTGCGATTGCTTAATGAAAATCATGGTTACCTTCCTTACCATGATAAATCTGATCCCAAAGAGATCTATGACTTTTTTGGAATGAGTAAAAAGACCTTTAAAATGACTACCGGAACCCTCTACAAACAACATAAGCTCGCCTTCACCAAAACCGGTATTCAGTTAACCGAAACAGACTGATTTCCCACTATCTTTGATTTGATAAAACATTTTCCTCGCGAAACTTTGCGTTTTTGTGCCTTTGCGGTAAATCCTCTAACTGCCGAATCATGCGAATCATAAAAGTAATTCTTCTATTCCTCCCTATCTGCAATTTTGCACAACCGCAATTATTAAAGCAGCAAGTTAATTTAACCAAGAAAATCGATTGGCTAATTCAACCTGTTGCAGAAAAAGCCAGCATACAAATTAATAATCTCGCAAATACCCTTCAATTACGCAACGGCCTCACCCAAAGAACATTTCAGGTTACGCCGGATCTTGCCTGTATTGATTATCTGAATACCAGTAATGGCCAGCAATTGATCAGGTCAGTAAAACCTGAGGCGCTCATCACCATCAATGGTGTTGTATATCCGGTGGGCGGATTATATGGACAAAAAGAACATGCTTATATACTTCCCGAATGGATTAAAGGATTAAAAAAAGGAGATAGCAGTTTTCATTACCGTTCTTACCAAATCAGCGAACTCAAACAATTCTTACAATGGCGTACCAATATGTGGGCATCTGATAAGCAGCAGCCAAAGGGGAAGGAATTGAGTTTCCTATTTTCTTCAGACCTACCCCAATTGAAGGGGTTGGAGCTAACCATGCACTACGCTATCTATGATGGGTTACCTCTGATAGCAAAATGGCTAACATTAGAAAATAAAAGCAAGCAAAGTTTTTTTATAGACAGGGTGGTGAATGAAATATTGGGCATGATAGAAGAAGAAAGTGCAGTTGTGGGTAGCCCGGAACAAATGAAAAAGCCCGCTGGTATTTACTTTGAAACAAATTATGCTTTCAATAATGCCATGCGGTATGATATAAGTGACCAGACTATTCACTGGAAAACAGACCCAGCTTATACATCACAGGTGAACTATAATTTTCAAACGCCCTGTCTCTTAGAAATATATCCAGATAAAGCGCCTGGCATAGATTTGAAACCTGGGGAACAATTTGAATCAGTGAGAACCTATGAGTTGTTGATGGATAGTTACGATAGGGAAAGAAGAGGATTGGCCGTTCGAAAAATGTATCGAGCCATTGCACCCTGGACAAATACCAACCCCATCTTCATGCACCTGGTAAGTAAAAATGATGCAGAAGTTATTACCGCTATCAACCAGTGTGTTGCTACCGGATATGAGGCATTAATTCTCAGTTTTGGGAGTCATTGCTATATGGAAGATACGGCTGCAGCCAATATTGCCAAATGGAAAAAATTAGCTGATTATGCACATAGCAAAAAAATATTTATTGGCAGTTACTCGCTTTTTAGTTCGAGGAAGATCAGTGAAGCGGATGATGTGATCAGTCCTGCAACAGGCAAACCTGGTGGTGCATTTTTTGGTAATGCACCTTGTATGGGAAGCAATTGGGGCTTGGCTTATCTGAATAAGCTGAAAATATTTATGACAGAAACCGGGTTTGATCTTTTTGAGAACGATGGACCTTATCCCGGTGATGTATGTGCATCAACAACCCATCCCGGTCATGCCGGATTAAAGGATTCGCAATGGAAGCAAATGTTGTTACAAAAAGAATTGTACCACTGGTGTAATGAAAGAGGCATCTATGTTAATGCACCCGACTGGTATTTTCTGGATGGCACCCATAAAATTGCGATTGGCTATCGCGAAGTCAATTTCTCATTACCCAGAGAACAGCAGATGATCCTCAACCGACAAAATATTTATGACGGCACCTGGGAAAAAACACCTTCCATGGGTTGGGGTTTTGTGCCCTTAACAAAATACCAGGGCGGTGGTCCGGAAGCAGTATTAGAGCCTTTAAGCGAACATTTAAAGGATTATGAACAACTAATGATGCAGTATTATGGTGCAGGTGTGCAGGCTTGTTACCGGGGCCCCAGGTTGTATGATACGGAAGCCACCAAACAAACAGTCATAAAAGTGATCGACTGGTATAAACAAAATCGCATGATCCTTAACTCAGATATCATTCATTTGAGAAGAGCCGATGGCAGGGACTGGGATGGGATCATGCATGTAAACCCAACTTTGGATAAAAAGGGAATGATCATGTTGTACAATCCCTTACAGGAAAAAATAACAAGGCATTTGCAAATACCGCTTTATTACACTGGTTTAACCGATCAGGTTTTTGTGCAGGATAGTAAAGGGAAAAAAACCGCCAAAAAGCTTGACAGAAAATTTCAGATGGATTTAACGGTGAGTTTGGATGCGGAATCTTACACATGGTTTACTTTGAGCAGCAAATAAATGAAGCTGTATCGTTATGATCAATCCTATAAAGAAAAAATACCTTGTTTGGCTTTTTTTAATAAGCTGTTTTGCGTCCAATGCACAACAACAAACGCCTTATGAGGAGGAGATGGAAAAATGGCATCAGTCGCGACTTGATTTTTTATTATCGCCGGATGGATGGTTTAACCTGGAAGGTTTGTTTTGGTTAAAGCCTGGAATCAACCAGTTTGGATCAGCTAAGAATAATGATTTGGTTTATAATAACCCTCTTTTTCCCAAAAGAGCCGGGTATTTTGAATGGACCAATGGACAAGTCAACTGGGTTAGTGATCAGGGCGTGAATACTTTGGTTAATGATTCCTTGTTTAATAAGGGCATTGTTTATGAAGAAGGTGGCAAGTTGCCAATACTGAATTTGGGAAGTTTCAGATGGAACATCATTAAGCGGGAAGATAAGATAGGCGTGCGTTTTCGAGATCTTGCATCCAAATCACTTACCAACTTTAAACCCATTCAGCATTATCCCGTTGATCCAAAATGGCGGGTGCAGGCAAGGTTAGAAAAATCGAATAGCCAAGCATTAATGATTACCAATATTCTTGGACAAACTATTGCAGAAAACACGCCTGGCAAATTGGTATTTACGATTGATGGGGAAACATTTCGTTTAGATGCCTTGGAAGAAGGAGATCAGTTGTTCATCATTTTTGGCGATGCCACCAGTGGTAAGGAAACTTATGCGGCTGGAAGATTTGTTTATACTAACAAGCCGGATGCATCTGGAAATACGATACTTGATTTTAATAAATGTTTCAATCCGCCCTGTGCTTTTTCGGTTTATGCAACCTGTCCTTTGCCACCTAAACAAAATTTTTTACCCATCTCCATCACTGCTGGTGAAAAGGATTATGAAGGGCATGCAACCAAAAAATAGGATTTAGTTTAATTTCTTATCTAAAAACCGCCAGCCAGTTTCAACGCGGTGGAATTTCAT
>CALRUV010000191.1:0-6966 GCA_943371455.1 Chitinophaga pinensis
AGGCACAGATATAGGTACTTTAGGGCAACCCGGTAGCAATGGATTGGCTATTGATGCTGAAGGTAGATTAATTGTATGCCAGCACGGTAACAGGCAATTGATAAGACATGAATTAAAGGGTCCTATTACAGTTCTTGCTGATAAAGTAGATGGCAAAAGGTTAAATAGCCCCAATGATGTAGTAATTAAAAAGGATGGTACTATTTACATAACAGATCCACCTTATGGATTGTCTAAGAACTATCAGGATGCAAAAAAGGAATTGGATTACCAGGGTGTGATTATGATAAAAAATGGTAAAGTGACCACGGTAGCTAAAGATTGTGGTGGCCCTAATGGCATTGCTTTTTCGCCAAATGAAAAGTTTTTGTATGTAAGCAATTGGGATATTAGGAATATTCACCATACAAAAGACATTTGGAGGTACGAAGTACAGGAAGACGGCACTTTAAAAAATGGAAAAGTATTTTACAGTTTCAATTATACATTGGATGAAGAGGCTTTAGATGGCTTGAAAGTAGATAAAGCAGGCAATATCTTTTCATCAGCGCCCGGAGGTGTGTATGTTTTAGATTCAAATGCTAATTTATTAGGCAAGATTGAATGCCCTGAGAGGCCTGCTAATATGGCATGGGGCGATGCTGACGGTAAAACCTTATTTTTCACAGCTCATACTAGCTTATATAAAATTCGCACATTAATCGGGGGGGAGATTGCTGCCAAAAAAATGTAAGGAATATAAAGAATGGTCGTCTTCTATATAAATTCATCAAAATGCTCAGTAAATTAACGAAAGGGATTGCTATAATATCGTCTTTTTTACTGCCCATGGCTATTCAGGCACAAAAAGTTATCAGTGTTGGCCCTATCTGCATCACTGTTAAGGAATTGGCCCCTTCTTTAAAATTTTATACCAATGTGCTACATTTCAAGCATAATGGCACAGAAGATTTTTATGGTGAAAGCCATGAACAGTTGTTTGGAAAATTTGGTATTCATTATAAAATTGCCCACTTACAATTGGGCGATGAGTATGTAGATTTGATTGATTACCTTACAAGCGGCGGAAGAAGCATTTCTGAAACACAACAAAGCAATGACCTGGCATTTCAACACATAGCTATTGTGGTAAAAAATATGGACGCTGCTTTTAAAATTTTACAAAAAAATAATGTAGAATTTGTATCTACTGTACCACAAACCCTTCCTGCTAGCAATACTGCTGCCGCTGGTATTAAAGCATTTTATTTTCATGATATTGATAACCACAATCTTGAGCTGATTCATTTTCCCAAAGGAAAAGGAAAGGCCAAATGGCAAAATACAGGGGATAAAATATTTTTGGGTGTTGACCATACTGCCATAGGTGTAAGTAGTACTATTAATAGTTTAGAATATTGGGTAAACAAGCTCTTATTGGAAAAAAAGGGAGAAAGTCACAATGTGGGAACTGAGCAGGCGCATCTAAACTTCGTAAAGAATGCCGAACTGCAAATTACAGGTCTTGCTGCCGCCAAAGGACCAGGGGTTGAGTTTTTACAATACATACAACCAGGTGCCGGAAAATCTTATCCAACAGATACGCAATGCGATGATTTATGGAACTGGATAACGAAAGTAAAATGCACAGGTATTGATGTGCTGTTTACACATTTAAAATCTTCCAAAGTTATCATTGTTTCAGAAGCTGTTGTAGTTATTAATGGGAAGAAGAATTTTATTGCGAGGGACCCTGATGGACATGCCGTTTGGTTTATTGAAAATTAACATCACAAAATTTCGCAGTACAAATTTTAAATAACAGCTTAATGCCACATAATATTACTTCAAGCCTTATCAAACTGCCCAATGCAAGTTTGCTCTGTCCGGTTTGTGAATTGTATCATCCTAATCTTGTACACTGTTTTAATCCGACTTATGAAGCTGATATCTTAGATTCTATTACTGATTATTTGCCTGAGTGGAAGCCTGCTGATGGTATTTGCAGCAGATGCTTTGATGAATTTGAGGCAACTACTTACCACAATTATCGGGCAATGGAAAAGTCACTGGAAGATTTTAAATTGAAATATCTTGATTTTTATATTTTGCCTATTCCCGAGAGGCTTAACGGTGATGAAAGTTTTACCGGAAAAGGGGTTACTATTTGCTTCATAGACAGTGGCTTCTATTTACATCCCGATATTAAGGAAAGAGTAACCCTTGTTGTGGACATCACCAATGAAGCTAACACAGATGAATACTTTAATCATCCAAACGATAATGCATGGCATGGTACTATGACAGCAACTGTTTGTGCAGGTAACGGAAAATTAAGTAACGGTTTATATAGAGGCCTGGCTAAAGATGCAGAGTTGGTATTGATAAAAACGCAAAATGAACAGGGAAAAATTACAGATGAAAATATAATTAAGGCACTTAATTGGGTTTTGCAAAACCATAAAACGTTTAACATTAAAATTGTAAATCTCTCCTTAAGCGGCGATGTTGATGCGCCACTTCATCTGAATGAAATTAATATACTGGCAGAAAAATTATTTCAGGAAAATGTGCTGGTAATAGCAGCTGTTGGTAATAACGAACATGGCAATATTTTGCCACCAGCAAGCTGCCCTCATGTAGTAGCTGTAGGTGGTTTAGATGATCAAAACAAATTAGACGGTGATATTGTTTTGTACCATAGCACTTATGGAGTTACTATTGACGGCTTGAGCAAGCCAGAATTGATAAGCAATGCAATTTGGTTACCTGCACCCATTTTACCAGATACTAAATCACATAAAAAGGCCAAGGTGTTTTTTAAAGCCCTGGATAATGAAGACTATTTATCTGCCATTCTCGAAAACAATGCAGAGCTTTTAAAAGAAGAGCATGTAAACTTATTTGAGGGAAAAGAAAAAATATGGAAAGAAGTAAAGAAAATTGTTTGGAAGGAGAAATTTATTTCACCTGATTACATGCATGTGGATGGCACAAGCTTTGCAGCCCCTATTGTAAGCAGTGTAGCGGCCCAGATGCTGGAAGCAAATCCAACATTAACTGCCGGTGAATTAAGAAATATCTTATTGCAAACAGCTGCACCATTAGCCACATACGATATTACAAGGCAGGGGTACGGCAGGTTGCAGCCAAAAGTAGCCGTATATGCAGCAATGAAAAGAAAGCCGGTAACCTATGCTGAAGACAGCCCCATTATAAATAAACAATCAAAGAGGATAACATTTTATATTCAATTTCCGAATGCTAAAAAAAGTGTTTCACTTGGTGCTTCTTTCAATAATTGGAAAACAAATCAAATTTTATTAAAACCCTCCAGTAATGATGTGTGGCATATAGATATACCAATGCTGCCTGATGGAAGACATCAATATAAATTTTATATAGACAACAGTTATTGGGTAGAGGATGTATCCAACCCATGGAGGATTTTCGATAACCATGGAGGATGGAATAATGTTGTAGAACTTTCTAAAAATTAATTATAAACCTTAACATTTACAAACAATGTTTCAAAAACCAAACCAACGTTTAAACGGACAAGTAGCTATTGTAACTGGTGCAAGTAGCGGAATAGGAAAAGCCTGTGCATTGGCACTTGCTATGGAAGGCGCTAAAGTTTTAATCAACTATGTTGGTAATCCTACTGGAGCCGAAGAAGCCATGAACGCAATAATTGATGGTGGAGGTGAAGCAATTATTTTTAAAGCAGATGTAAGTAAAGAAGATCAGGTGCAGGCGATGTTTGCTGCCGCCCTTGCAGAGTTTGGGCATCTAGACATTTTAATAGCCAATGCAGGTTTGCAAAAAGATGCACCCTTTGTTGACATGAGCCTTGCTGACTGGCAATTTGTAATTGATGTAAACCTTACCGGGCAATTTTTGTGTGCTAGAGAAGCAGCCAGAATTTTTATTAAACAAGGCCTACGCCCAGAAGTGAGTGCAGCTGCCGGTAAAATAATTTGTATGAGCAGTGTGCATGAATTTATACCCTGGGCTGGTCATAGCAACTATGCATCCAGCAAAGGTGGTGTAATGTTACTCATGAAATCTATTGCACAGGAATTAGGGCCACAACAAATTCGGGTAAACAGTATCGCTCCGGGTGCCATCCGAACACCCATCAACAAAGGTGCTTGGGAAACAGCTGAAGCATTAAGTAATTTGTTACACCTTATCCCTAAAAAGCGAATTGGTGAAACAAGCGATATTGGATCCACTGCAGTTTGGCTGGCAAGCGATGAAAGTGATTATATACATGGACAAACAATTGTAGTGGATGGCGGTATGGCCTTGTATCCAGGGTTTGAAGATAATGGTTAAAAAGTTGTCCTAACCGCTCCATGAATTAGCATTGATTCCTTTGCTTTTTTCTAAGAAAATAAGTGCCTATAAAACGGATCAGGTGGTAAGAAAAGGAAATAAGGCTGTATTGACTGGCTAAAAATATAAAACAAACCTACAATGAATGCAGAAGAAAAAAGGTTGAAGCAGCCTTCCTGGAAAAAATGGGGCCCCTACCTGAGTGAACGCCAATGGGGAACTGTAAGAGAAGATTACAGCGAGAATGGTAGTGCCTGGGATTTTTTTCCGCATGACCATGCTCGCAGCCGTGTATACCGCTGGGGAGAGGATGGTATTGCAGGCATCAGTGATGACATGCAACGCCTGTGTTTTAGTATTGCGCTGTGGAATGGGAAAGACCCCATTTTAAAAGAGCGTTTGTTTGGTTTAACAGGCCCGCAAGGCAATCATGGTGAGGATTGCAAAGAGTTATACTATTATTTGGACAATACACCTTCACATGCGTATATGAAACATTTGTATAAGTATCCTATCAGCGAATTTCCTTATCAGCAATTAGTGGAAGCTAATGCACTACGCAATAAAGAAGAACTTGAATTTGAACTCATAGATACCGGCGCCTTTGATGATAATAATTATTTTGATGTATTTACCGAATTCGCAAAGGCTGAAGAAGAAGATATATTGATTAAAATTACCATTCACAACCGTTCATCAAAGGAGGCGCCAATTACATTACTGCCACAAATATGGTTTCGTAATTTGTGGAGCTATGGATTGATGGAGAAAAAACCAATCATTTCGCATCTTGAAAAAGTAAATAAATATGAGGTTGCTATTTTGCAACATCCGGAGCTTGGTGAGTATTATTATTATTACGAAACGCCTACCCATTCTTTATTTACTGAAAATGAGACAAATACACAAAAAATCTGGGATGTACAAAATAATTCCCCTTTTGTGAAGGACTTATTTCATACGGCTGTAGTTAATGGTAGTGCTGGAGACTATGAAATGAAAAAAAGTGGTACTAAATTTTCACCAGTTTATCAGAAAATAGTACAAGGAAATTCTTCTCTAGAATTTAAAGTGAGACTTACTAAGAATAAGTTCTCAAAAAATCCACTATTAAAATCTTTTGATAGCATATTCACAGAAAGAATTGCAGAGGCCAATGAATTTTATAATAACATTTTTGATAAAAAATCCAGTGTAGATAAAACAAACGTGCAACGTCAGGCCTTTGCAGGTATGTTATGGAGCAAACAATACTATAATATTGATATTCCGTTGTGGTTAAATGGCGATGAAGGTCAGCCGGCACCACCTGCCGGTAGAAAAATCGGACGCAATAGCCAATGGCCAACGCTTAATAATGAAGATATAATTTCCATGCCAGATAAATGGGAATATCCTTGGTATGCAGCTTGGGACCTTGCTTTTCATTGCATTCCACTAAGCATGGTTGATACGCAATTTGCAAAAGATCAGTTATTGCTTTTCCTGCGGGAATGGTACATGCATCCCAATGGGCAGATGCCTGCTTATGAATGGGCTTTTGGCGATGTAAATCCGCCGGTTCATGCCATGAGCTGTTTGAAAGTGTATGAAATTGAAAAAAAGAAAACAGGCTTAGGTGATATTGATTTTCTAAAAAAATCATTTCATAAACTTTGTCTCAATTTTAACTGGTGGGTAAACAGAAAAGATAGCCACGGAAAAAATGTATTTGAAGGGGGATTTTTAGGGTTAGATAATATTGGAGTGTTTGACCGCAGCAGTGCCATACCTGGTGGAGGCCATCTGGAGCAGGCCGATGGTACAAGCTGGATGGCCATGTATTGTTTGAATATGCTGGAAATGGCATTAGAAATAACTAAAGTGGACAGCAGTTATGAACCGATGACGACTAAATTTTTTGAACACTTTGCTTTGATCGCAGAAAGCTTAAACCGCATGGGGAAAGACTGGACGGGTGCATGGAATGAGGAAGAAGGCTTTTTTTACGATGTTCTTGCACTACCAAATCAGCAGTATGTTCCTTTAAAAGTACGTTCACTTGTGGGGCTCACCACTCTGTTTGCTACACTTTGTATTGATAAAAAATTAATGGAAGCCTCCCCGGAATTTGTTACACGATTGAACTGGTTTAATATTTATTTAAAAAAACACAAAGATTATACCATCGTAGAAGAAATGATGGATGATAAAATACTCTTATCCCTCATTCCTAAAGCAAGGTTGCAGCGCTTACTGCAGGCAATGTTAAATGAAGGAGAGTTTCTATCAGACTTTGGCATAAGGGCTTTATCCAAAAAACATGAACATGGCTATGACGTATATATTGGCGGGGAACAGTTTGGATTAAAATATGAGCCAGCTGAAAGCAGCTCTGGTTTATTTGGAGGCAATAGTAACTGGCGTGGACCTATATGGCTGCCGATGAATTATATGCTGATTGAATCGTTAAAAAAATTCCATAGTTATTATGGTGATGAATTAAAAGTGGAATGTCCAACAGGAAGCGGCATCATGATGAACCTGGATGAAGTGGCGAGTGAAATATCTTCCCGTTTGGCTAATCTTTTTTTGAAAGATGAAGATGGTAACAGACCTGTAAATGGATTAACTCCCCTCTTGTATAAAGAGGAAAATTTTAAGGAC
>CALRUV010000192.1:0-6963 GCA_943371455.1 Chitinophaga pinensis
TTATATACATGTAAATCCCTGTAAAGCTGGTTTGGTAAAACTCCCCGAAGACTATCTGCATAGTTCGGCCACCTATTATTACACAGGTAAGCAAGGTATATACCCTGTTCTTACTTATATAGAACTACAGGATATTGATTTAACTTCCAGAATCGATACTTAGTGTAGGATCGCTTTATGCGTGAACGCCGGGTCAGCTGGCGCGAGACCCGGCGGGGAACACTCCACTATTATTTTAGCGGTGTGATGCTGTAGATTAATTATGTTGTTTATTTTTTTAAGGAGACACCCTGTGTAGACGAAAATCGCAAACAAATAAGGTCAATGAATTCACAGATTAACTATTGATTGATGCTTAATCTACAAAATAAAAAAGTTCCACATTTCTGTGAAACTTTTTCGTGACCGCGTTAGGATTCAAAGTGAACTTTGTAATCCATTTGCGTTCAATTATTTACATTCTCATTTACCACTTTTGGTGAACTGTTGGTGAAACAGTTTCGCTATTTAACGGAATTAATCGAAATATATTCAAAACTATTTTTAAGGTAGTATTTTATTTTAATAAATATTTTCAAAACAAAACATTTTGCATTATTACGTGATTTAATGGAGAAACCACCCACCTTGACCCCCTACATTTTAATTCAATCCCCGCATACCATGCTGCTTTGCCATATTTAATTTGATTACTAATCTATAATAAATATTGGTAATTAAATATATATCTAAAATGTAACATAGGTTCTAGCATACATGGATTTACGAGTACAAATCTCATGGATTTTCCAATTAGCAAACTTTTCTCCTTTTTTTAAATTAAAAGGGTCTTATCTTTACTAAGGTGATTAACCGACAATTCATACAACTCAAAGCATTCATTCTACTGATGGTGTTTTCACTTAACACTTTAGTGGGATTTGCGTGTTCAATGGGTATAGATCTTAGCTCTCGCACCGCTCATCATAAAGAAAAGACTACCAACCCTTCCGTTCATATTCATGCAGATGGTAAAAAGCACCAACATCAAAAACAACCTGAAAAAGTTGCTGTACATGTTCATGAAGATGAGAAAAAACATTCCCACACAAAAAAGGAACCTGCAAAAGATAATCAGGACAATACTTCTAAAAAAGATAAAGGTGATTGCTGTAATGATGGCGTGCTAAAATTTCAGCAGTTGGATAAAACCCTTAATCAAAATGAGAATAAAGAAGTGGTGGCCCCTTTTTGGGTAGCTATGCTAAACATTTTTACGGCAATTGATATTTTTAATTTTTCCGCTGCTTCTCCACAACTGGTAATTGTCAGGTATTTATTTCCACCGCCCCCTAACATACGTATTACTATCCATCGTTTCCAGGTTTGATTATTATAAATAACGTGAAGCAGTAATTGCTTTACCCGTGTTTGTTTTGCACTGTGCAAAATAGGCTCCTTTGTTTTATAATAATCTTTTATTTATGTTAAGAAATAGTATCACAGGAATTTTTTTATGTCTGGTTTGTTTACCAACATCCGCTCAACAACTTGTTAAGGAAGCGGAAGCCGTAGCAAAAGCATTAGCCAACAATAAAAATATTCAGGCAGTATCTTTGCAGGTAAAACAGCAACAGCAATTGTTGAAGTCGGCTTTTAATTTGCCCAACCCTGAGGTTTTTGTGGAAAGCCCAACCGGCAATTTTTATACACCCAGCATTACTCAATCTTTTGAATTTCCATCTGTATACAGGAACCAATACAACCTGCAGAAACAAAAAATTGGGGTAGCCCAAAAAGAAAAAAAACTTACAGAAGCAGAATTGGTATACCGGGTAAGGGTATTATATCTAGAGGCACAATTTGCTGACTCTTTAGTGAAGCAATTGTACAAGCAGGATACGCTGTATGAAAAAATAATGTCATCTGCAATCCGGCAGTTTACTGCGGGGCAGATAGATTATCTGCAGCAAACATTTGCCGAAACGCAATATGGTGAAATTCATAACCAATACCTGCAATCCATTGCAAAGGCAAACGCCTCAGGCTTACAGTTGCAATGGATAACAGGTATTAAAGAGTCTATAGTATTGCAACCGCTGGTTGTTGCAACCATACCTCAGTCTGTATCTATTGGTGATACCGCTGCATTGGTTTCCAACCCTGCCATGCAATTATTACAACAGCAACAATCCGTTGCCCAGCAAAATATTGTCTTGCAGAAAAGTAAATCCTTACCTGGATTTGCCTTTGGTTATTTTAATCAGGGTGAAAGGAATACAAAATTTGTTAATCGGTTTAGATTCGGTATAACATTGCCCTTATGGTTCGGTCAGTATAAAGGCAATATTGCTGCAGCTAAAACTGAGCAGGAGGTTTTTCAGGTTAAACAGGAAGGCCTGCAACAAGAGTTATTTACCCAGGCGATAAAAGCCAATAGCGATATGCAGATCAACAGGCAATTGGTAACATATTACCAGGAAACTGGATTACGAAAGGCACAGGAAGTGATCAATACTTCCAAACGATTTTTTGCCAGCGGTACCATAGATTATATCAGCTTAATGCGAAATAGTAATGAAGCGTACAGTATTTATCAAAAATACCTGGAAGCAGTAAGAAGCTATAATCTTAGTGTTATTAATTATCAATATTTAATGGGTCATTTATGAAAAAATTATTTATTTCATTAATAGTCTGGTTGCCAGTATTACTCTTTGCACATGATGGTGAAGAGCATGGCGGGGCAAAGAAAGCGGTTGCTACACCTACCGGTTACTTTTCTGCAGAAACCAGTTCTGAGAAGTATGAGTTGCTGCTTAAGTACGGTACCATTGTTCCGGGTAAGGAAGCAACGCTTAGTTTATTTATCAGTGAATTCACTTCTAATAAACCGTTAGACAGCGCAACTCTGAAAATAACTGTTGCCGGCAATCCCAAAATCAAAGTGAAAGTTATCAAATCTGATAAAGGCCTATATGAATTAAAAGCAACTTTTCCTGATAAGAAAGCGTATAACTTGGTTATTAATATTGACAGCTATATTGGCATAGATATTATGCAGTTGAATAGCATAGAAGTGGGAAAAGAATTGGCGGTCTCTCCCACAGAAGATGTTGCTCATTCGCACTGGTATAGCAGCAACTGGTTTTTTGGCATCATGGGTTTACTAATAGGTTTATTTGTTATGTTTTTCATTCGTAAAATCCGTAACCGGCGAATGATTACGGTTGCTATTCTACTCCTTTGTTTATTACCCACTGCAACCTATAATTCCGCATCAGCCCATGGCGGGGATGATCACGGCAGTGGCGCCGGAGCAAAAAGCGGTGGTTCATTTATGGTATTTATGGTACCAAAGGAGACACAATTTTTATTTGGTATTCAAACACAAGTAAATCGTACCGGGGATTTTAATGAGTCATCTGTTTTGCTTGGAACTGTCATTGCGGCTCCGCAAGGCAGGGCAGTAATACAATCTCCACAAGCCGGCAAAATTGTTTCACTCAGGGTAACTCCCGGACAAAGAGTGGGTAAAGGTCAGACAGTGGCGGTAATTGAACAGCAGGTAGATGCCGGGACGCAAATCAGTATTCTTTCGCAAAGCAATACCGTAAATGCAGAATTGGAAGCTGCAAAAGCCCAATATGAGCGATTAAGAGCCATTGAAGATATTGCTGCAAAAAAAGATGTAACTGAAGCAAAGGCCCGGTATAACGCGGCAAGAAAAAATAAAAGTCTTTTTGATGCCAATACCGGAAGAAATACCGGGAGCACTAAATTAATAACATTAACCTCACCTGTAAGCGGGGTAGTAGGCAAGTTTAATTATGCAATAGGGGCCGTTGTAAGTGGCGGCGAAACCTTATTCGAAGTAACAGACCTCAACCAGGTTTACCTGGAAGCACAGGTATTTGCCACAGATATTGCAAAAATGAAATTAGCCAGCGCTTTCACGGCAACATCGAATGCAAATACAATCATCTATCCGTTAAGATTAATAAGCGCCGCACAATCTGTTAATACTGGTAACCAGTCACAGAAAGTACTTTTTCAAATTAGTAATCCCGGCGGTCAGTTTAAAATTGGTGAGAATGTAAATGTACGGATGATACAAAATATTGTGTCAAGGCAGGTTGTATTACCAAATGAAGCCATTATTGATATAAACGGGAAGCCTGCTGTTTTTATAAAAGATAAAGCTGAGCAATACAGCATCAGTTTTGTAGTAAAGGGGGAGAGCAATGATAAGTTTACAGTTATCCTGAATGGAACGGAAGATGCGGAGAGAGTAGTAACGGGAAATGTATACCAAATGAAAATGATGTATTTAAATCAATAAGTCAGTCAATAAAAACCAACATGTCCTTTCATCTTTAAAAATCAAAAAATGAAGCAGATCAAAATTATTCTTTCAATGGCGTTCGTATTTTTTTGTTTTACTGCAGCAAATTCGCAGTCAATACCATCATCAGCGAAAATCGCTGTAGACACAACTGTTTATCAATGTCCTATGAAATGCGAAGGGGAGAAAAAGTATGATAAAGCGGGTAAGTGTCCCAAGTGTGGTATGAATCTGAAAGCCAAACAGAAAGCAGTCGCATCCATTTATCAATGTCCGATGAAATGCGAAGTAGATAAAACATATGATAAACCAGGCAAATGCGCTGTTTGCAATATGAATCTAAAAAAGGTGGAAGTAAAAAAGGAAGTGGATGAATTCAAAGGTCATAATCATAAATAACTTATCTAATCAACTAAAAATAAACCGATGAAACAAGTATTAAAAATTACAATGAGTGTTTTTGCTATCAGTACGGCATCTTTTTTTGTTGCCTGTAATACCGGCACGGGAGACACAAAAAAGGATGTTGCAGACTCCGCTAATACAGCGGCTGCTCATAGCAGTGATCATATTTATGCCTGCCCAATGCATCCTGAAGTTACGGGTAAGGAAGTCGATACCTGCCCTAAGTGTGGTATGAAGCTTGAGCATAATGACAATGCTGGAGCACCAAGCAATGTAGCAATGCAGTTTAGTACGGATCCTGCGACGATAAATGCCAACCAGGAAGTAACCTTATCGCTTACACCAAAAATGAAAGATAATGCTAATGAACAAGTACCATTGGATATTGAGCATACAAAGAAGATACACCTGATTGTTGTGAATGAAGACCTTAGCTGGTTTGATCATATCCATCCTGAATTAAATGCAGATGGCACTTATACAGTTAAAGAAAAATTTCCAACACCTGGTAAATACACCTTGTTTGCAGATTACAAACCAAGTGGAGGCAACCATGTGGTGGATAATCTGAATGTAACCGTAACAGGCAAAACCCCGGCTGCCAAAACGTATGGTGCAGATAAGTTAACAGCGATAGCCGGTGATGGATTCTCTGTTTCGCTTACACACGAAGGCGGAAAATTTTTGACGAATACAGCTATGCATATCAATGGAGTAGTAATGCTGAATGGTAAAGAAGTAGATGTAACTACTTTAGAAGACTACCTCGGTGCAAAGGCACATATGGTGGTTGTAAGCCTTGCAGATAAAAAATACCTGCATGTACATCCAAGTGTAGAAGGGGGTAAGTTTGATTTAAATACTACGTTTGATAAACCAGGTGTATATCGTGGCTGGATACAGTTTCAAAGCAAAGGGAAAGTGTACACTACTGATTTTGTAATGAATGTTTCAGCAGGTAAAGCCGGTGATGTAAAAGAAGATCATTCTGGTCATTGATCAGATACTATATAAATGGTTATGGATATTATCTGTAATTATTTATTACAGCCTTAAGCAGATAGACTATATCAATAAGATAGTAGGCTGTCACCCTATTAGTCTAGGAAAGTAAAATATAATTATTTATGCTGAACAGACTCATTCTCTATTCACTAAAAAACCGGCTGCTTGTAGTCGCAATGGCCGCATTGCTGATGGTGTATGGGGTATTTACGTTAGTAAATCTTCCTGTGGATGTACTACCTGATTTGAACAGACCACGAGTAACTATTTTTTTAGAAGCCAATGGCATGGCACCGGAAGAAGTAGAGAACCAGGTAAACCTGCCAGTAGAAACCCAATTGAATGGGGCACCGGGGGTTGAAGTAGTGCGTTCTGTTGCTTCGCCCGGACTTGGGATGGTTTTTGTAGAATTTGATTGGGATACTGAGGTGTACAAAGCAAGGCAACTAACGGCTGAGAAATTGCAGAATATTCAGTTACCCAAAGGTATTACACCGGTAATGGGGCCTATCAGTTCTATCATGGGCCAGATTATGATGCTGGCGGTAACCAGTGATACCACTTCCCCGGCAGACTTGCGAACACTGGCTGATTTTACCATTCGCAGGCGATTGATGAGTGTAAAAGGAGTGAGTCAGGTTATACCTATTGGCGGAGAAAGAATGCAGTACCAGGTATTGATTTCGAGTGAAAGACTCAGGCAATATAATTTGTCTATTGATGAGATTGATAATGCATTGCAGTTAACCAATCAGAATACTACCGGTGGTTTTGTTGACAATAAAGGCTCTGAAACACTGATCAGGAATATCGGCCGGGCAAATACGTTGGAAGATCTGGCCAATACAATTGTAAGCAATAAAAATGCAGCTCCCATATTATTGAAACAGGTAGCCGAAGTAAAATTTGGCGGCCCAATCAAAAGAGGCGATGGTTCTTTTAACGGGAAACCAGCTGTTATTCTAAGTATTGAAAAGCAACCGGGATCAAGTACCCTGGATGTAACAAATGATATATTAAAAGCGATTGAAGAAATCAAAACGTCACTTCCGAAAGACATTCATATTAACACCGATGTTTTCCAGCAAAAAAGTTTTATCGTAAGTTCTATTAATAATGTTGAACAGGCCTTACGAGATGGGTTTATCCTCATCATTATCATTTTGTTTTTGTTTTTGCTCAATTTCCGGACTACCATTATTACCCTTACTGCTATCCCTCTATCTCTT
>CALRUV010000193.1:0-6955 GCA_943371455.1 Chitinophaga pinensis
GATGTCCTTCACACTAAATCCCAAACTTTTATAGATCTTTAAACCATTAGCGCCATTGGCAACATCTTTCGCTAATTGTGCCGCCGCATTTTCCGACCAGTTATCTGCACCTACATTTCTAAAATCTATATTGGCAAAAACAATAAACCTATTAGGATAATTCTGCCGGATATTTTCTACAGACTTAATTATTTTTTCGCCATTATCCCCACTCAGGTTCACCATCACCTTCATATTCAACCGATCCATATCCTTTATCAAACCTGCCAGGTTCATTGTAGGCATATTGAACTGGTGGTTGTGTACATCTATAAATGGAAATTTGGCTTTGCTAAGGGGATTTGCGGGTACTACCAAAGTAGAAATGGGATTGTAATTTTCAAAATCCATTTTTTCAGTGGATTGTGCAAAGCAGGATTGTGGAATAATAGTAGCGCAAATAATAAGTGAATACAAAAAAAGTGTTTTCATTTAAGAGAATTATTTTTTAAACAAAGATTAATCAGTTTAAAAATACGGTGTTCAGGCATAGCTAACTAATTAAAAGTGATAGGAGATAATTAAAAAAATATCCAGATCCTGTAGAGTTTTATTGGATAAATATTAATTTTTCCTTAAACAAAAGCTCAATTATCGCTATCGAATGTTAATTAATTGAAAATTGCAAACAGCTTCTGAACCATTATCTTGTTTAATCGTTAGTATATTAAAATTAAACAAAATTATTATGAAAATGAAATTCTTCGCTATCGCATTTATCGCAGTAACTGGTTTTTTTGCAACTGCTTCTGCTCAGAAAACCGTAGTTGACATCGCCGTAGGTTCTAAAGAACACACCACATTGGTTGCTGCTGTTAAAGCTGCTGGTTTAGTAGAAACCTTACAGAGTGCTGGTCCATTTACCGTATTTGCACCAGTAAACAGTGCATTTGCTAAATTACCTGCTGGAACAGTAGAATCTTTATTAAAGCCAGAAAGCAAAGCAACATTAACTAAAATTCTTACTTACCACGTAATTGCCGGTAACCTGGATGCTGCTGCTGTAGTTAAAGCCATCAAAGATGGTGGTGGAAAAGTAACCGTAAAAACAGTAAGTGGTGGATCTTTAACCGCTTCGATCAAAGAAGGTAAAGTAATTTTAACCGACGAGAATGGTGGTGTATCTACAGTTGTTGCTACAGACATCAAAGCTGGAAACGGTGTTGTACACGTAATTGATACAGTTGTATTGCCTAAGTAATTTTTACTTTAGTCAGACACAAATATTTTTGCATTTTATAGAACCACCGACAATTATTGTCGGTGGTTTTTTCTTTGCTTCTATTTCAATTATCTTCATGGTCATTACATTATCCCATCAAGGAAATAATTATTGCGCCATGTTAGAACGATCTTTAAGAAGCCAAAACTGGTTTGGCCGAAAAGGCAAAGACGGATTCATTTATCGTGCCTGGATGAAGAACCAGGGAATTCCGGCCGATATGTTTGAAGGTAAACCCGTGATCGGCATCTGTAATACCTGGAGTGAACTCACACCCTGCAATGCACATTTCCGCAACCTGGCAGAAGCCGTTAAAAAAGGCGTTTTAGAAGCAGGTGGATTTCCTGTTGAATTTCCGGTGATGAGTTTGGGCGAAACACTGGTTAAACCTACTGCCATGCTCTATCGCAACCTGGTAAGTATGGATGTGGAAGAATCTATCCGTGCCAATCCCTTAGATGCGGTAGTGTTATTATGTGGCTGTGATAAAACCACACCTTCTTTGGTGATGGGTGCTTGTAGTGTAGATATTCCAACACTGGTAATATCAGGAGGTCCCATGTTGAAAGGTCATTGGAAGGGAAAAGATATTGGCACTTCTGATGTTTGGCGTTTTGATGTGGCCAGAAAATTGGGACAAATCTCCCAAGAAGAATTTGTAGAAGCAGAAGCCTGTATGGCACGCACACAGGGCCATTGCGCGGTAATGGGTACCGCATCTACCATGGCTGTAATGGTAGAGGCATTAGGCTTATCTCTGCCCAACAATGCATCCATTCCGGCCGCCGATGCAAGAAGAAAAGTATTGGCACAATTATCCGGCAGACGCATTGTGGAGATGGTGAAGGAAGACCTCACCCTATCTAAGATCCTTACCAGAAAAGCTTTTGAAAATGCCATCAAAATAAATGCTGCGATTGGCGGCTCCACCAACTTTGTAATTCATTTACTGGCCATTGCCGGAAGAATAGGGGTTGACCTGGATCTGAATGATTTTGATACCCACTCACAAGGCATTCCCCTTCTCGCCAACATTCAACCATCTGGCGAAAACTATATGGAAGACCTTTATTATTCCGGTGGTTTGCCCGCAGTGATCAAAGAAATGAAAGCCATCATACACAATGAAGCCATCACTGTGAACGGAAAAACCATGGGCGAAAATTGCGCCAATGCAGAAGTATATAACAGAGATATTATTGGCACCATGGAACTTCCATTCAAACCTGATTCCGGAATCATTGTTGTGAGAGGTAATCTCGCGCCTGATGGTGCCGTTATCAAACCCTCTGCAGCAACAGAAGCATTGTTAAAGCATTCCGGCATTGCGGTTGTTTTTGAAAATATTGAAGACTACCACGCACGCATCGAAGACCCCGAACTGGCCATTGATGAAAATAGTATCATGGTATTGAAAAATGTGGGCCCCAAGGGTTACCCCGGCATGGCCGAAGTAGGTAATATGGCTTTGCCTAAAAAATTATTGGAGAAAGGCATCAATGACCTGGTGCGTATTTCTGATGGCAGGATGAGTGGTACCGGATTTGGTACCGTTGTTTTGCACGTTTCGCCGGAAGCCGCTGTGGGCGGGGCTTTGGCTCTGGTTAAAAATGGGGATCTTATACATTTGGATGTATCAAAACGCAAACTCCATTTGGATGTTTCTGATGAAGAACTGGCCAAAAGAAAATCGGAATGGAAGCTTACTGAAAAAATGGAAACCCGTGGTTATGTTCATTTGTACCAAACACATGTGGAACAAGCACACCTGGGCGCTGATATGGATTTTTTAAAAGGCGGATCGGGAAGTAAGGTAACAAGGGATTCACATTGATCATAACCGATAGTTTTGTAAACGAATTGTCTATGTCATTCAAAAACAAAGTAGCCATTGTTACAGGTGCCGGTAAAGGCATTGGTTATAAAATTTGTCATGACCTGGCAGCAGAAGGCGCTTGTGTTTATTTAAATGATATAGATGCTAAACTTGCGGAGGAAGCAGCTACAAAAATCACCAGCAACACCAATGGAAAATGTTTTGCATTACCAGGTGATAGCAGCGATATTCCTTTTATAAACCAAATGGTGCAACGCGCCATCTTCGATTTTGGAAAATTAGATATTGTGATAGCCAATGCTGGGGTAACCCTTTACGGTGATTTCTTTACCTATACCCCCGAAGCATTTTTCAGGGTAATGCAGGTTAACCTGGGGGGCTCTTTTTTTCTGGCGCAGGCAGCAGCCAATCAAATGAAACTGCAGGCCAGCGGAGGTTCTATCTTATTAACCTCATCTGTAACAGGTCATCAGGCACATAAAAATCTGGCTGCTTATGGCATGAGTAAAGCAGCATTGGAAATGCTGGCAAAAAATCTGGTGATTGAAATTTCTGGTTTTCAAATCAACATCAATACCATTGCACCCGGTGCCACATTAACCGAGAGAACCCTCGATGATCCTGGCTATACGGAAACCTGGAATAAGATCACACCCATGGGCCGCCCCGCCAATGTTTCTGATATTTCCGATGCAGCATTATTCCTGGTTTCTGATAAAGCCAGGCATATAACCGGACAAACACTGGTTGTTGATGGCGGTTGGACAAGTATCAGTCCTTCACCCTTCTAATCAATTTCTGCATAGATAAAATTGAACAATGCTTTCAATTATTTGAATTAATTTAAATAATGCAAATACTGCATCGGAAAATATTTTTGTTACTCTCTATTGTATGCATACAAAATGAGATTAAAGCACAGGATATTTATTTCCAGGATAGTATAACCTTCATACCCCACGCAAGTTTTGATTCAGTAAATAAGTTTCATCGTTTTTTATTTGGCAATAATTATCGCAAGGATTATGCAATACCGGTGCGATTTCCCATCATTAAGATTTCCGAATTCAAGGGGGGCTTAGTTACAGAAAAAATGGGTGGCGGAAACCAATCGCGCACATTGCGTTTAAAAGACAAGGAAGGGAAAGAGTGGGTTTTGAGAAGTGTTGACAAATATCCCGAAGTTATTTTACCTGAACAATTACAGGAATCTTTCGCTGCCAGTTGGTTAAACGATGCCATCAGTGCGCAGTATCCCTATGCTGCATTGGTTGTACCAATAATTGCCCAAGCTGCAAAAGTGCCACATGCCAATCCTACCATAGGTTTTATAGCACCGGATAAAAATATCGGTATTTATTCAAATCAATTTTCCAATAAATTAGGCTTGATAGAAGAAAGAGAGCCCTGGGGTAAATCAGTATCTACTATTGAAATGTTGCAAGATCTAAATACAGATAATGATAACAGCGTTGATAAAAATATCTTTCTTAGAGCTAGGATCTTAGATCTTTTTTTGGGCGATTGGGACAGGCACGATGATCAATGGCGTTGGGTGGATATGGCAAAGGGTAAAGAAAAAAAATATGTGGTTGTTCCTCGCGACCGCGATCAAGTTTTCCATCTTACAGAGGGTTGGTTGCCTAAAAAATTGGCACGCCCCTGGAAAATGCCCTTCCTACATCATTTTGATGGAGAGATAAAGAAAGCCAATGCTTTTTTTTATGAGGGTAGAAATTTGAATGCAAGGCTACTTACTGAATTTAATTTGCAGCAATGGCAGTCTATAACACGGGATGTTACAAACGCTTTTACTGATAGTGTGATGGAAAAAGCTTTAAATGCCTTGCCTGGCAAAGCCTATCAATTACGACATGATGAACTTTTCAAAAAATGGAGAATCAGAAGAAAAAATTTACCCGCAACAATGGGTGCCTATCATCATTTTTTAAATAGCATAGTAGACATACAAACATCTGATAAAAACGAGTTGGTTGAAATAATTGGTGAACAAAATAAACAACTAAATATTTCTATTTTTAAAATTTCAAAGGAAGGAAAAAAAGAGAACCTGCTTTTCAATAGAATCTTTGATGAAGCAGTTACTAAAGAAGTAAGGCTATATATTAAAGATGGAAAGGATAGTTTGTATGTTAATAATAACAGTGCTAATGTAAAACTAAGAATCATTGGTGGTAATGATAGAAAAGTGTACAACATCCAGAATAGTACAAAGAAAATTCATGTTTATGAAAGTATTGACAATGCTGTATTTCAACATGGATCTAAAAAAATTGTCAAACACCTGTCTAATGACAGTATGTATACCAGATTTATACCTGTAAACCTTTTTAATGTAACAGGACCTTTGCTGGCAGGTGGTTATAACCTGGATGATGGTATTGTTTTGGGGGCTGGTATCAAGCATATTCAACAGGGAGGATTTCGCAAATCACCCTATTCAAGCATGCATCAATTTACAGCTGTTCACTCATTTTCTACCAGAGCCTATCAGATTAAATACAAGGGCGAATGGTTAGGTATTATAGGTAATACAGATCTTTTAATGCAGGCACAGGTAAATGCACCAGGTAATACCCTTAATTATTTTGGAAGAGGAAATGAAACCCCATTTAATAAATCAAGCGACTTTCTCTATTATTACAGAACAAGGTATAGTAGTTATCTTTTAGACCAATCTCTCAGGTGGCAGGGTAAAAAGGGTACATCTTTACAAGTGGGTCCATCCTTGTATTACTATACCTATTTCGCTGAGGATAACCAGGGAAGATTTATCAGTACTACTTCTCATATTGGCACTTATGATAGCTTAACTATCAATGAAAATAAATTGCACCTAGGCATCAATACTATTTTTACTAATGATAAAAGAAATGATAAACTTATACCTACTAGTGGTAGCCTGATAAGTATGCGGTTGTTGGCGTATAAGGGTATGGGGATCTATGCTGCCGATTTTGCCAGAATACAACCGGAGATTGTATGGTATAAAAGTTTAAACCAAAAGTCTTCTATCATTTTAGCAGAAAGAATGGGTGCTAATATTGGTTTAGGCAAGACAACTTTTTACCAATCTGCTTTCCTGGGTGGACAAGGTAATTTGTTGGGGTATAGACAGTATCGTTTTGCTGGGCAACATAGTTTTTATAATAACCTGGAATTACGTTTAAAACTGGCTGATGTTGCCAGTTATATTGTTCCCGGACAGTATGGGATCACTTTGTTTTGGGATGCAGGTAGGATTTGGGAAGGCAATGAAATATCCAGCAAATGGCACCATGGCGCTGGTGCGGGATTTTATTTTTCACCTGCTTCCTTATTCGTTTTCAATTTTGTTATTGGTCATTCTGAAGAAGGCTGGTTGCCTTATTTTACTTTTGGATTTCGATTTTGATGGGCTGTAATTGCTTATTTATTGAGCAAACACCATTCAGATTATTTATGAGGGCATTAATTAATTATTTTTCATTAATTTTTACGCAACGAAACCTTTATAAAATGCTTAGCCGACGCAAACTTCTCCAACAAATGGTGATCATGGGTACTGGAATTGTTTTGATCCCATCCTGTTTATCAGACAAAAGTAAATCATCAATTCTTCTTAAAAATTTAACCATAAATAGTGAAGAAGAGAATATGCTTGCTGAATTATGCGAAACCATCATCCCCAAAAATTCTACGCCGGGAGCAAAAGATCTTTCCGCACATTTATTTGTACTGAAGATGGTTGATGATTGCCAAACCAAAACAGATCAGGAAAAATTTAAGAAAGGAATGGAATCCTTCCATGCATTCGCCAAATCCAATACAGGAAAGGACTTTGTAAAATGTGATCT
>CALRUV010000194.1:0-6861 GCA_943371455.1 Chitinophaga pinensis
CTTTCTTCCATAAGCATGGGATGATCTTCAACAGATACGGTGGTATGTTTATTCCGCAATTGCATCAGGCAATGGTTTTTGGCAACCATGTACAACCAACTCTTCAAATAGTCTACTTTGTATTTGCTTATTTCCTGAATGGCTTTTAAGAATATCTGTTGTACCGCATCTTTTGCAGCTTCTTCATTTTTCAAGTATTTCATACAAACACCTAAAAGCAAGAATGTGTACCGTTGCAAAACAATACCCAACCACTTAGTGTCATGGTCACTATAGAATTTATCCAATAGCTCAGCATCAGTAATATGGTGGAAAGGATCCTTGCTCACTTATTGAAAATAAAGCATTTTATCTAAGATGCGATACTGTTAAAATTCCATAACTTGACTCTAAAATACTGTTATGCATTTTTTGATTTGTCTGGTTCCTGTAGCTCCTCTCAGGAAAGATGCTGCTCATAGTTCTGAAATGATCAGTCAATTATTATTCGGAGAAAGGGTTGAATTATTAGAAGCTGGAAAATCATTCTCTCGCGTTAAGTGCGTTTATGATGGTTATGAGGGTTGGTGTCAGAATGGTCAGATAGAACCAATACCAGATTCTTTATTGGTGAATAATGCAACGCTTTTAAATAATGAATGGACTAATTCCATTTTATTGAATGGCGTCTCCATGCATATCCCCATGGGAAGTTCGGTTGGTCTTTTTGCAAATGGGCAACAAGCTATTGGGCCGCATACTTTTACCTATTCAGAAGCCATTTGGGACCCTGCAGAACATCTTTTTTCCGAGGCATCCATTCTTTCTATTGCCAAACAGTACCTCCAAACACCTTATTTGTGGGGTGGAAGATCTGTTTTTGGAATTGATTGCAGTGGTTTTGTACAACAGGTTTATCGGTTTTTTGGGATCAAGTTACCCAGAGATGCCTATCAACAGGCAGAAACGGGCGAACTGGTAGGTTTTTTACAGGAAGCTGTTTGTGGCGACCTGGCTTTTTTTGATAATGCGGAAGGACGAATTATCCATGTAGGTATCATGGTAGATCCCGAACATATTATTCACGCTTCTGGTAAAGTGCGTATTGATAAGATCGACAATGGTGGTATCATTCAGGCAGAAACCGGAGAAAGAACACATCAGTTAAGGATTGTAAAAAGGTACCATAAATAAAAAAGCAACCAGATTAAGGGTTGCTTTTTTAGTGAGATATTTTTATTTATATAAGGTCCATTGCTTTTGCAAAATAAGTAACGGTTCCAGGCAATGCCAGCCAAAAAAACTGTCTGTAGAAAACTAGCATAAATACCAGTATAGCCAACCATAAAAAACATAGTACCCAATATTTTGTCCTAGATTGATTTACTTCCATGGTGTAGATTTTTGGCAAAGATAAGGGTCGGAATTGAATTTCTTAAGGGTTCACTTTGTTGTTTCAGCATTTTTTGCAGAAAAATCGATGGAAGCCTTATCCTGTTTGGGTTTGCTTTTATCAAAAAAAAGCATTTTTAAGGCAATTAGCAACATGATTAGCGCAAATATCTTCTTCACTTTCTCGTCACTCAGAGACAGCGCTAACTTGCTTCCCATAAAGCTTCCCAAAATAAAAGATATGGCCAGAATGCCTATATAATTCACATTCAGGTAACCTTGCTTGTAGTATTGCATTACGGCTAAAAGTCCAACGGGCAATAACAAAAGTCCAAGCGAAGTACCCTGTGCCAGCTTTTGCGAAAATCCTAAAAATAATACCAATGCGGGCACAATCAATACACCACCTCCAATGCCGATAAGTCCGCTCAGGAATCCAGCCGCCAGTCCTATTAATAACAATAAAAGGATGGTGGTAAGGGTCATGATCTTTTTAGGTTGAGACACTGGAAATCTGGTTATTGTGGAACTTATTTCACAAAAGTTTCCTTGTAAAAACGGATGGCTTCTTCAATAATGGATAAGGCCTGGGCTTTATCACCAAAATCTTCCACCACTACTGATTTATTCTCAAGCTTTTTATATTCTTCAAAAAAATGACGGAGTTCATCAAAGAAATGTTTGGGTAATTCCTCAATATTATTGTAATGGTTTACCCCGGGGTCATTGGCGGCAACTGCTATGATTTTATCATCCGGATCACCTCCATCTACCATTTGCATCACACCCACAACTTTGGCATCCATCAGTGTAAGTGGCTGTACGGGTAAGGTTGTGATAACTAATATATCCAAAGGGTCTTTATCACCTCCATAGGTTTGAGGTATAAAACCATAGTTGATAGGATAATAAAAAGAAGAAAAAATAACCCTGTCTAACCTGAGAAGTCCGCTGGGCTTATCAATTTCATATTTGCAACGGGAACCCTGAGGAATTTCAATACAGGCATTTACAATTCTTGGGGCAAATTCGCCATAAGGAACCCCATGCCAGGGATGTTTCACTGTTGTATCTAACATAATACGATTTTTACATTTGTTTGGTTAACCAATATCCTAAAGTTACTGCGAGTAAGCCTAGAAAAAGTGTTGTTAAGGTATAAATAATAAAGATACCATAGCGCTGCTGGTTTAAGAGTTGCAGGTTTTCCCAGGCAAAAGCTGAATAAGTTGTAAACCCGCCACATAAGCCTGTTGCCAGAAATAGTTGCCAATTAGGCAGGCTTTCATCCCTGAAACCAAAGCCCATAATTGCTCCAATAAAAAGGGATCCTAAAATATTAACAATAAGGGTAGCAAAAGGGAATGAAAATTGACCAATAAGTAATCCTGAAAGGTATCTTAATACCGTTCCTATCATGCCACCAAAACCTACGATCAGTATGTTTTTAAACAACATCTTATAAATTTAATTCTTTCGGGATATATCAACCAGCCATGTATCTGCTCTTTTTATTATGCATAGGGTATCCGCAACCTTGTCGAATGAATTTTGGTAATACATACAAGCCATACTATCATTTACCTGCCTTACTTCCATGATGTTAATAGAAGCTGTCCGCCATTGTTGCCTTCCTTCTCTGTCTCTTTCCCTGTAAGCTTTTTCACGGTTATCTAATATGGATTTATTTTGAGGATCTTGTAAAAGATAAAATGATGCTTTTGAAAAATCACCCTGTAACTGCGCATTGACAAATTCTCTGCCTGCATCCAATGCATCTTCTGCTTTTCTGTATGCATCCTGTTTAGTATTGCATGACAGTAATAATATCAAAAAAAGGAACTTGTTTTTTTTCATAATCTGTAAATATTAAAGATACGTTTAGAACCTCAACTGGCGAAAAAATAGCGCAGGATTGAATAGCGGCAACTTTCTACAAAATCACTGAGAAAACGAATTAGTATAATTGGCGGTAAGAAAAGAAATGTCAAGCCTTTTTAGCTGACATAATTTTCCCAATGCCTATCAAACAGATAAAAAGGCCCATGAAAACAATTAATAAAACACCTCCGTTTAATAATGCTTTTTCATAACCTAAGTCAGTTACATTAATAAATGGGTAAGGATAAAATCCGGAAATGTAACCGCTGATAGCAATAAATATGGTGTAAACTAATGGATATAGTAATCCATGGAAACACAAATTCCAGGTAATATCCTTCTTAGGTATATAGATGATCCAGAATAACAATGAGAGGGCTGGTATTACTACATGTAGGATCTCATCAACGGGTAATTGTAAGCCTTGCGGGTGCCATAGAGACCTTAATGCAATATTATAAACCAGTCCAACAACTAAAATATATACTGTTAGGGCGGTTTGCCTGTTTGCATTATTCAAAAAACCAAGAACTTTATGTTTACTGTTTAGGGCAACTGACACAAATCCCAATAAAACCAGGATATTTGAGGTGATGGTGAAGTAGCTGAAAAAACGTACAGTCGTTTCGCCCATTCCCGCGTTCTTAGCTTGCAGGTTCAATACATATTGTGTAATAACAGCAAAACCGCCAAGTATGGCAGTAATCAATGCGTAAGTTTGTATAATCGTTTGTTTTTGCAATATCCAAAGCCACTTATGGGAAGGGCTTTGGTAAAAGTAACCTGATAAATTACCCAAAAACAAGGTCTCCATTATTTTAAGCAAATCATAAGCTTAACTACATTCTAAAACCCAAATTATTGGTCAGTAATTCGGGTAATTTGGGCAGTTTTTTTCTTTCAATCAGATAAGTGGATAAGCCAGACAGGTCTTTGTACACAAAATGCTTATTCAAGGCACCTTCCAGATAACCTGCACCACTGGTATTGCCTGTTCCTACCCGCATGCCGATCATTCTTCTAACCATATTCAAATGTTTATGGCGCCAATTACTCATCAAGTGATCTATTTCTATTAAGGAATCTAAAATTTGATAACTGGTTTGAAATACAGGAAAATCACGGTAAAGCATGATAAACAAGGCAGATCTTAACGCATTGGGTGAAAAGTGACTTCTTAACAAGGCTAATTGGCCCTGATCAATTCCTTCTGGTATTTGCTCAAAAAAAACATAATCAAAATCTATCAGCTTGCCCTTTTCTCTTTCAGTTAAGCCATTTTGGTAAATTTGGCGATAGGCAAACCAAAATGGGTGCTGGGTTATTGAATCTGGCTTTTCAGTTGAAAAGCTGACCCAGTATTCATCTTTAAAGAAGGGCATCCGCTCCAGCCAATCATTAACCAGTTGCAATAAATTTTTCTGGTCTTCCACTTCATTGATATGACTATAATCTGGTTTGCTAAAGCCGCCCTCATTGGTTCTTTTATAATAATCTTTTTGGTGGCGCTGATCAATGGCTAAACCTAGTTTTGCTTCTATTAAACGAAATTGCTTACTCTGAAAACCAGAGGAAGGCGTTAATAGATTTCGGAATTCCAGAAAATCTAATGGTGTCATAGTATCGAGTATATGCACTTGTTGGTTTAGCAATTGCATAATGCTGATCACTCTATGTAACCTGTGACGAACAAGGTTCAGGTCCTCAGAATTATCATTGATCTTTTCTTTTGCAAAAACAGTCATAGCATAATCCAGTTCAAATAGAATCTGCTTAAACCAAAGTTCATATGCCTGGTGGATAATAATAAATAGCATCTCATCATGCGCAGGTTCATTTGGTTTCTCAAAACTTACAGGATATTGCGCATCCAACACTTTCTCTAAATGCAGGTAACCGCCGTAGTACATTGATTGGTTTTCCATATGGTAATATTATGTTGCAAAGGAACGTAAGTTTTTCGAAGCCGGCACTTCTTGGCAAGCGTCATTTCGAAGGAGGCACGACTGAGAAATCTCGTGCTAGGATGAAACTCATCACCAATATTGCACCTCCTTCTCCCATAAATCCTCCCATTTTGGATTTATTTTATTGATCAGTATTTCCTTTTTCTCTCTCCTCCATTTTTTTATTTCCTTTTCTCTCAATATGGCTTCTTTAATAGAAGAATGCCATTCATAGTAAATCAAATACCTCACATTATACCTCGCACTAAAACTATTGGGATAAACCTTGTTTTTATGTTCCTGAATCCTTTTAATCAAATTGGAAGTAACACCCACATATAGGGTGGATTTATTCTTATTGGTTAAAATATAAACACTGCCTCCTTTAATTACCATGTCTTAATGTTTATGTAAAAAAAGATAAATTGATTGAACTTAAGTAGCGTATTTACCGTATTCCGAAGCCGGAACAGCTGAGAAACCTCATACTATTGGTGTCATTTCGAAGGAGGCACGACTGAGAAATCTCATGCTAGGATGAACTCATCACCAAGGAGGCACGACTGAGAAATCTTATGCTAAGTTTGAGATTTCTCTCTTCGCTACGCTGCGTTCGAAATGACAGTGAGGTGGGTAAGCGTCATTTCGAAAGAGGCACGACTGAGAAATCTCATGCTAGGATGAACTCATCACCAAGGAGGCACGACTGAGAAATCTCACGTTAGGATGAACTCATCACCAAGGAGGCACGACTGAGAAATCTTATGCTAAGTTTGAGATTTCTCTCTTCGCTACGCTGCGTTCGAAATGACAGTTAATTGGGCATGCGTCATTTCGAAGGAGGTACGACTGAGAAATCTCATGCTAGGATGAAACTCATCACCAAGGAGGCACGACTGAGAAATCTCATGCTAAGATTGTAATTAGATAAATAATCTTTATTTCCCAACACATTCAATAATTTTGTATCCTAAACTTCTATTTATGTGTAAACGATATATAGGGCAGGTTGTATGTATACTACTATTATTTTCCTCTTGCAAGAATGGCACTGGCAATGCTGATAATTTAGATACGGCTATCGTTGATGGGCATCCTGCTTGGATCTTACAGGGTAATATTTATGAAGTTAATGTTCGTCAGTATACACAAGAAGGCACATTCAAAGCTTTTGCTAAAAACCTCGATAGGCTTAAAGAAATGGGTGTACAAACCTTATGGTTTATGCCTATCAATCCTATTAGTAAAATCGACAGAAAAGGATCTTTGGGTAGTTATTATGCGGTTTCTGATTATAAAGCCATCAATCCTGAATTTGGAAATATGGATGATTGGAAAAGTTTGGTAAAACAGGCGCATGTTAAAGGCTTTAAAGTAATTATTGACTGGGTACCCAGCCACTCTGGTGCAGATCATAACTGGTTAACAACGCATCCTGATTTTTATGTGCAGGATAGTGTTACAGGTAAAGCTATTTCCATGTACGATTGGACAGATACCAGAAAACTCAATTATAAAAACAGGGCTACAGTGGATAGTATGATCGTAGCCATGAAGTACTGGATAACAGAAACCGATATTGATGGTTACAGGTGCGATGTGGCGGGCGAAGTGTTGGACAGCTTCTGGCTGGAATGTATTCCCCAGCTTAAAAAGATGAAAA
>CALRUV010000195.1:0-6859 GCA_943371455.1 Chitinophaga pinensis
TGCAATATGTTTGCCAATGGCCATTTCACTTTCAGAGGTATTCAAGCCATAATTTACTTCAGGAAGCGCTTCCTCATGGTATACCATATGAGCAAATCTGGAAACATGGATCAAACCATCACCATGGGTTCTAGGCATTTGCGGGTTTACCAATGCAATAATAAGAGCTGATGTATTAACGGCAGAACGGGCAATATCAACAGATACACCCAATGAGCAATAGCCGTGTACATCCGGTGGTGACACATGAACTATAGCCACATCTATTGGCAGTATTTTCTTATTGAATAGATCTGGAATATCACTTAGAAAAACCGGAATAAAATCAGCTCTACCACTATTCACTGCTTCACGAATGGGTGCAGAAACGAACATGGAATTGATATGAAAATTATCCTGGTATTCAGGCTTTTGCACTTCAATATCGCCTAAAACTGTTATAAATACTAGTTCTACATTTTTGAGTCTATTTGCTTGTTCTGCCAGTTTGCGCATCAAAAAAAGTGGGGTACAGGCACTCCCATGTATAAATAATCTTTGACCACTTTGAACAAGGCTTAATGCTTCTTCAGCAGTTGAATAATGAATAGTTGTTTGCATTGCTTGAATTTGAGTACAAAATTGATGTTGCTTTCTCTGCAAAAAAATGATTTTTGTAAGGTTTTGTCATTTTATTTTCTGATTCTTCAAAAAATGCCAAGATTTTTTAGAAAGTTAATTTTTATATTCAGGTTTCAAAATTTTGTTATGAAACAATCAAATATCGGTCTAAGCTTTTTAATAATGCTATTATCATTTCCGGTAATGATGCCGGCACAGGTAATCAGCTCAAAACAGATCGACTCTGTTACAGAACTGGTATTGAAAACTTTTGATGTTCCCGGAATTGCTGTATCCGTTATAAAAGATGGTAAAATGATACATGCCAGGGGATACGGTGTTAGATCATTACAAACGATGGAAAAGGTTGATGAAAATACCTTATTCGGAATAGCTTCTAACAGTAAAGCCTTTACCGCAGCTGCTTTGGGCATGCTGGTTGACGAGGGTAAAATGAAATGGGATGATAAAGTAATTGATTATATACCTGAATTTAGACTTTACAACCCTTATGTAACTGAAGATTTTACCATAAAAGACCTGCTTACGCACAGAAGTGGCTTGGGATTAGGTGCCGGTGATCTGATGATGTGGCCGGATGGCAGTGACTTTACCAAAGAAGAAATTATTCACAATCTTCGTTATTTAAAACAAGTTTCTCCTTTCAGAACCAAATATGATTATGATAACCTTTTATACATTGTAGCTGGTGAAATTGTTGCCAAAATTTCAGGTATGAGTTGGGAAGACTTTATTGAGAGGAGAATCATGCAACCTTTGCAAATGACTAGTAGCGCAGCATCGCTTCACCGAACGTATAGCAAGGAAAATGCTATTAGTCCACATGCACCCGTTAACGGAAGAGTGGAAGCCATCAAAATTGACTGGAGTGAAACAGCTAATGCGGCAGGAGGTATCTGGAGTAACCTATCAGATTTTAGTAAATGGCTGATACTACTAATGAATGGCGGAAAATATGGCGAGAATCTTTCTAAAACCCTATTCAGCAAGCAGGTTCAGCAGGAATTATGGACACCACAAACCATTACACCGGTTAATACATCTGCACCTTATAATACACATTTTAGTGCCTATGGATTAGGGTTTGGACTTAGTGATGTTAAAGGGTATAAGCAGGTAACCCATACTGGTGGACTTGCAGGAATTGTAACTCAGGAAACCATGTTTCCTGAATTGAATTTAGGCATTATTGTGTTAACGAATCAACAGGTGGGTGCAGCTTTTGTGGCTATCACCAATACTATTAAAGATAGTTATCTGGGTATTACAGGTATGAATTGGGTGAAATTAATGCATGATAGGGTAATAGCTGGAAATGTGAATGCCCAAAAAATAACCGATAATATCCAAAAGGATATTACTGAGCAACAAAAAGCTTTTGCGTTAAAAAGTTCTGATGAACCATTTCTGGGCACTTATAAAGATATTTGGTTTGGAGAAGTAGTGATTAGTAAAAGAACGGACAAAATTAGATTTGATTCAAAACGATCTCCCAAATTAACAGGTGAAATGATTGCCTATAAGGGGAATACTTATATTGTTAAATGGGATGATAGGAGTTTTGATGCAGATGCTTATATAATGTTTAGCATGGACAAAGATGGTAAACCTGATGGCATGAAGATGAATGCCATTTCGCCTCTTACTGATTTTAGTTTTGATTTCCAGGACTTAGATTTCAAAAGAATAAAATAAATTGTAAAGAAAAATCGATTTGAAAAAAGCTTATGCAAGGAAGTTTCTTTTTCGTCAGAACGACTATTTTTACCCAAAGCTACAAAATGCACAAATTGACACTTTACAAAAAAGGCATTTTTGCCATTTTATTAATCCTACTTTGTTTTTCAACCAATGCACAAAATAATTCGAAATTAAACAAAAGTAAACAAGGTGTTGATTTAATAAAAGATAGTGCAAAGGCTGAAAATATGGATACGGCCACCAGTGCTATTTTGGCAAAAATAGAAGACCTGTCGGTTACCATTGGGAAACTTCAGAATATCATGAGAAGAGGCTATCAGGTAAAAGAATATATTGGTGACCTATCTTCTATCGAAAGAACTTTACATTTTATGGATTCGGTTTTAAGTTCTGGTTCAACTATTGCAGAAGTTAACCTGCGAAATATTAGCTCGTTTAAAGTTATTGCAATGCAGTTTGATAAGAGCTTAAATAACTGGAAGTCTGAATTCGAAAATTATAATGAAAAAATAAACAGTAGTTTTTTACAAATAGCTGAAAAACGAAACCAACCCTTATTTCAAAAATTATTAAAGGATTCCATTTTACAAGTTCAATATGTTACGCAACTCAATTATCTGGATAGGAATGTTGAGATTTTAAAAGCAAAAAGAGATTCTATCTTCAGAAATATTGCAACTTTTGAATCAAGGGTAGCTAAAGCATTTATTCAAAATGGTGAATTAACAGAAGAGATCCAGTATCGAATTTTCCTTTATTCAAAAACATTATTTGGTAAAACGCACAAATATCTCTGGGAAGATGATGGTATTATTTATGAAACTCCCTTATTGATTGATATAAAAACTGCCATAATACGTGCCACACATTTTTTTAATTTTTTTGTTGAAAATAATCTACCCTTACTTCTGTTTACCTTTGGACTAAGTTGCTTGTTTCTTTTATGGGTTTTAAGTACAATTAGAATATTAAAAAAAAAGAAATTGGATTCTGTTTTAAGTCCATTAAGGTTTTTGGGTAAATCCCCAATAGCAGCTTGTTTTCTATTACTCTTTATTATTTATCCGTTTGTGTTTTCAATGCCACCTGCTGTATTTGTAGAATTAATGTGGTTTATAGCAGGCATCATAGCAACTATTTTTATCTGGAAACATGATAAAAATATTTCGCGTTTTATTTGGCTTATTATTTTGTTCCTCTTTATTTATTTTGGTATTGACAATTTACTTTATGCTTACTCCTTGGAAGAACGATATGCCCTTTTAATTGGCAATGTTATTGCTTTAGTAATAGGCTGGATCATCATTAAAGGAAATTCATTTGATCCATATAAAAAAAACTGGATCTTTCGGTGGTCTTTTTTCATATTTATTTCAGCTAATGCACTCTCTGCTATATTTAATATTTTTGGACATTTTGCTTTTTCAAAGTTATTAGCCAACACTTCTGTATTGCAATTGGTACTTGCGGTTAGTTTGAATCAGCTGTCAGAGATATTTACGGAAATTATTTTTATCCAATTAGAAAAGAATAAGGATACCTCTTATGCTGTTTACATGGAATTTGATAACATCAGAAAAAAATTTAAAAGTTTTCTTAACCTGGCAGCTATAATTGTTTGGGTGATGGGATTTTTATGGAGTCTTAGCTTTTTAAGTACCATACAACAATACTTCAATGAATTTTTAAGTGCTAAAATTAGTATCGGTAATTTTTCTTTTACACCAGGCTCAGCATTGATTTTTTCTATCACATTATTGATTTCCGTTTTGGCTTCCAATTTCATTGCTATTTTATTTGGTTCTTCTGAGCAACAATTTGCCAGTACAAAAAAATCTAAGATCGGCAGTTGGATGATGCTTCTTCGTTTAGGTGTTATTTCTTCCGGGTTCTTAATTGCAGTTGCTGCTGCAGGTATTCCGGTTGATAAACTGGCCATTGTTTTTGGTGCATTAAGTGTGGGTATTGGTTTTGGACTCCAAAATGTAGTGGGTAACCTGGTATCTGGCATTATTCTCGCTTTTGAAAAGCCTATGCAAATTGGTGATGTGATTGAAATAGGTAACCAAAATGGAACAGTTAAACATATTGGCATCAGAAGCAGTAAGATCACGACTTTTGATGGGGCGGAGATTATTGTGCCCAATGGTGATTTTATAACACAAAAACTTACTAATTGGACACATACCAATCAATTTAGAAGAATTGAATTATTGATTGGAGTGGCTTATGGATCTTCTGTTGAAAAAGTGAGTGATTTGATTATGGAAATGATTGTGAAACAACCAAATGTTATGTCCTATCCTAAACCACTGGTTTTGGTGCATGAATTTGCGGATAGCTCGATTAATTTTCGGGTACTTTTCTGGACAAGGGATTATGAATCCTGGATTGAACTAAAAAGTGATACCCTTAGTGATATTTATAACATATTTGCTGAAAATGGTATTACAATTCCATTCCCACAACAGGATTTACACATTAAACAAATTCCTGAAAAAGACACCTAAGTATTTAACGTATGCTTAATTAATAGTTAACAATTTTTGCTATTAAACTAAATAATCAATGCATAGGTATTGTAATACCCAAAAAGTAATTATAACATTTCCTGACTTTTTGATACTACTTCTCATTTTTAAATATTGCAATAATCAGCAAGAACTCAAAAACACAATAAATCTAATAAAACAGTGCCTTCTCGCCCGCTAAGCTTTGGCGAGCGTGGCGTGACTTTGTACGCACTTATTTTTCACATTAAGGTATTAAGGCACAGTAAACGGAGAACTACTTTAATAGCACAACTGGTTAACAATTAGATTTTGAAAAATATCTTTTTCTTGTACAGGAAATAACACAAATACCATTCTATACAGAATATGCATAAACTTGCTAGGATATTGCTGAGTAATTCAGGAGTAGCTATATAGCTTAACAGGTTTGTTACAATGGTATTGATATAACCATGGAACCAACGGTGTCCAACTATTTCGAAAAACAAATAAATAAAAAGGGAATTCATACCTACAATGGTAAAAAATTGAACATACTTGCGATGTTGTTTTATATCGATCCACCAATAACAAAGCATAAGTCCAAATAAACACCAACCCAGCGATACAAGTGTGAATGAACTGGTAGCAATTCTTTTGATGATAGGTGTAACATTAGTAAAATCAAGGGTATAGCCAATTGCCAGACATAGTAATGCCCAGATTCCTATTTTTTTCAGATTAGGATTCCCATCCAATAATAACTTTCCAGTTAGTGCTCCAGCAATTGTATGAACCGCAGTTGGCAGGCAATTAATAGCCACCCATCCACCACTGTTTATTTTATTCATCAATAGCAGGTCTACATAGTTCCCAAAGTTTTGCTGGTCGGTAAAAGGCTGATCAAAGCCTGATATATTAGTGAAACGGTAAAGGATTTCTGTCAATAACAATAAGCCAATACATAACAATATTTGCACCGTCTTTGACCAATTAAAGATCATGTAAGCAACCAATGTAGTAAATGATAGTTGTGTTAATACATCCCAAAGCTCAAAGGAGAGATGATCTTTTCGAACAGCATAATCTAATACGCCCCAGAAAAAAAGCCAGCCACATCTTTTGATAACCTTTTTAAATGTCTGGTACTTTGTATAGCCATGCAATTGTTGCTTATGCAAAGAATAGGCTAGTGATACACCCGCCATATACATGAATCCCGGTTGAATCAGATCCCAAAATCTTAACCCATTCCAGGGATGATGTAGCAGTTGTTGAAATAGTCCATTAACCAAAGTTCCTTCAGAAGCTTCCAGTAAATGATCGTATAGTCCCGTACTTTCCATAACCAGCAAAACCATGATCAAACCACGCATGAAATCCAGCGACAGTAAGCGTTTCATAGGCAATTATTTAGAGAAATGAATAGATTAATCAACTCAATTACTTTCCTCTTCACCATTCACTTTTTCTCTGTTTTGCTTTAATCTCTTTTGCAAAGGGGTAGTTAGGGGTATGATCCACTTGGCTGGCATAATAGGTTCAGGTTGTGCTGCAATATCAACAGTTGAATCAATAAGCTGTTGGTAAATTCGTCCATTTAAGGAGGCTTTTACATTGGCATATACGGCCACATCCATCCCTTTACTTGTATATTCATCTTTTACCCATTTGCAGAATTGCCAGATAAGATGTGGATCGCGATTAAGTTTGCCATATTGCTTGGAACTTAAATAATCCCTGGGGTTTACGCTAAATTCCTGACCTGTTTTTTTGTCTTGCGCATAATAAGTTCCCTTACCACGTTTACTTCTAAGTTTCATATGCCATGCATACAAATGACCCTGTTCTGTCCAATGTACATTTCCCGGAATAAAAAAGTGTCTGAGTGGTAAACATATTTGTATCAATACCCAGATTCCCAAAAAAAACAGGATTACATTATTTCTACTATAGGTTTGTTCAGGAAAAGTAACAGATAATGGCTCCATTTTCCATTTATTACTATTGATGCCATTCATTAGATTTCTAAACCAATTGGGATA
>CALRUV010000196.1:0-6847 GCA_943371455.1 Chitinophaga pinensis
AGTTACCGCCCATTATCGCCATTGTATATTTTTACCAAAGAAAAAACCCTGGTAAACCAATTGAGCCTTAGTTGGGGTGTTAGGGCATTTTATTATGCTGAAGAAGATAGTCTGGATGATATTATCAACGATCAGATCAATATATTGAGTGAAAGAGGTTTTCTGTCTCCTGGTGATGTAGTAGTGAATACAGGAAGTACGCCTGTTGACCAGCACCTTCCAACCAATATTATCAAACTAACCAAAGTAGTGTAAACTTTGTACGTAAAATTTATAAAAAGATTCCTCAGCAACGGGGAATCTTTTTTATTTTCAAAGATCTAAATTAGCCAAATGAAAAACATTCTCAGGTTCCTCCTGTTCATTTTACCAATTTCAGGCTTTACACAGAATGCAGATTCTGCCTGGATTCTAAATAACTACCAGAAAAAAGAAGTCTATATTCCTATGCGTGATGGCACAAAGCTTTTTACGGTTATTTTGTCGCCAAAGAATCAATCAGAAAAACATCCCATTTTATTAATTCGCACACCATATTCCTGTGCCCCCTATGGAGAAAATAAATTTCCTTCCATTTGGTATAGTCCCAGAAAATATTTTTTGAAAGAAAATTACATCTATGTGCAACAGGATGTTCGTGGGCGTTGGATGAGTGAAGGCGTTTTTATGGATGTTCGCCCCTTTATTCCCAATAAAAAATCAAATACTGATATTGACGAATCTACTGATGCATTTGATACCATTGAATGGTTGGTAAAGAATACAGAAAGCAACAATAACCAGGTGGGTGTATTTGGCACTTCCTATCCAGGATTTTACGCAGCCATGGCTGCTATGAGCAACCATCCTTCGTTAAAAGCGGTTAGTCCGCAAGCACCCGTAACTGACTGGTTCACCGGAGATGATTTTCACCACAATGGTGCATTCATGATGCTGGATGCTTTTAGCTTCTATTCCGGTTTTGGTAAGCCCAGACCCAAGCCCACCACCGTTGGTCCTAAAGGTTTTACGCTACCTGTTGAAGACAATTACAGCTTTTTCCTTAGAAATGGCACTCTTCCCGATCTTACAAAAATCATGGGCGATAGTATTGCTTTCTGGAAGGATTTGATGAATCATCCGGTGAATGACGATTTTTGGCAAGCCAGGAATACCAGAAACTTTGTACAAAATATTTCAGACAATATCCCCACATTGGTTGTAGGTGGACTATTTGATGCCGAAGATTGTTTTGGCGCATGGGGTCTTTATAAAGCAATAGAATCTAAAGCAAAAAATAACAACAAACTAGTTATGGGTCCCTGGTACCATGGACAGTGGGGATCCAGAAACGGAAGTTTCCTGGGCAATGTACAATTCAATAGTAATACCAGTGACTGGTACCAGCAAAATATAGAATTCCCCTTCTTTGATTATTATTTAAAGGGAAAGGGCTCCATCGATAAAATCAAAGAAGCCAATATCTTTTTCAGTGGTTCCAATGAATGGAAACAATTACCTGCATGGCCTATAGCTAGTGCTGTAACTAAAGCATTGTATTTAAATCCAAAAGGACAATTAGATTTTATACCCGGCAAACAGCCCGTTAATAGCTTTGCGCAATATACAAGTGACCCTGCTAAACCGGTTCCTTATACAGAAGATGTACATGATGGAAGAACCATTGCTTACATGACAGACGATCAGCGATTTGCTGCCAGAAGACCTGATGTGCTGGTGTTTGAAACAGCTATTTTAACGGAAGACATTACTGTGGCAGGCCCTATCATTGCTGATCTGATGGTGAGTATATCTACTACAGATATTGATTTTGTGGTAAAATTGATCGATGTTTTTCCAGATGATTTCAAATACACCAATTCTTCTGAAACCTCTTACCCAATGAGCGCCTATCAGATGCTGGTTCGTGGCGAAGTAATGCGTGGAAAATTCAGAAACAGCCTTGAAAAGCCGGAGGCATTTGTGCCTGGCAAAAAAACGCAGGTAAAATATGCATTACCGGATGTGGCACATGTATTTAAAAAAGGACATAAAATCATGGTGCAGATACAAAGTAGCTGGTTCCCTTTGGTTGACAGGAATCCACAAAAATTTACAGATATCTATCATGCAAAAGCAACAGATTTTCAAAAATCAGAGGTTAAGATCTACCATGAACAATCTAAAATACTTTTACCCATCGTACAATAATTTTTTTTTAAAAAGTATGTATATGAAAAAATATATTCTCTCTTTCCTGCTCTTATTCACCCTAAGAATATTTGCACAAGACATCATTCCTTTACCCACAAAAATGGAAATGGGTCCAGGAATATTTACAGTAAATAATCAAACACAAATTGTGCTTTCAGGCTCGGGACTGGAAAATTCTGCTAAGTTTTTAAACAGTTACCTGAAACATTTTTATGGTTTTCAATTACCCGTTGTAAAATCATCCAATGCACAAAATGTGATCAGGTTAAATTATGAAAGATTGAACCATCCCATTGCAGGTGCCTATCATTTGGAAGTGAATAACAAGGGTGTTTACATTGCAGGAGACAATGCTACCGGTACATTCTACGGGATTCAATCTTTTATACAGCTCTTACCTATTGCTGAGAAACCTGCCAATTTTAACATCCCTTATTTAAAAATTGAGGACAAGCCCCGTTTTGCTTATCGTGGTATGATGTTCGATGTAGGCCGTCATTTTTTTGATGTTGCTTCCGTGAAAAAATTCATTGATTTTCTGGCCATGCATAAAATGAATATTTTTCACTGGCATTTAACCGAAGACCAGGGCTGGCGCATTGAAATAAAGAAATATCCGAAGCTTACAGAAGTGGGTGCTTATCGGAATGGCACTATCATAGGTCATCATCCCGGCACAGGAAATGACAAAACCAGAACTGGTGGTTTTTATACGCAGGCACAGATTAAAGAAGTAGTAAAGTATGCTACAGAAAGATATATCACCGTAATACCTGAAATAGAATTACCCGGGCATTCATCCGCTGCAATAGCTGCTTATCCGGAACTTAGTTGCTTTCCTGATGAACCCACCAAACATTCGCCAAAGGTAAGCTGGTATGGCGATAGCTCACGTAAGCATGTGCAACAGTCTTGGGGTGTTTATTCAGATGTTTTTGCGCCTACAGAATATACCTTCAATTTTTTACAAAATGTATTGGATGAGGTTATCAGCTTATTCCCCGGAAAATATATTCATATTGGTGGCGATGAGTGCCCGAAAGAAAGTTGGAAAAGATCTGCTTTTTGTCAGCAACTGATCAAAGACAAAAACCTTAAGGATGAGCATGGACTTCAGAGTTATTTTATTCAGCGAATTGAAAAATATATTAACAGTAAAGGCAAGCAGATCATAGGTTGGGATGAGATCCTGGAAGGCGGACTGGCACCTAATGCTACGGTGATGAGCTGGCGCGGTGAAAAAGGTGGTATAGAAGCAGCCAAAGAAAAGCATGATGTGATTATGACACCTACAGGTTGGGTTTATTTTGATTACGCGCAGGCAAAGAAAGAAGACTCATTGGTTATTGGGGGTTTTCTGCCTTTGCAAAAAGTATATGGCTACGAACCCATCCCTAAAGAATTGGCACCAGAAGATCATAAATATGTTTTGGGCGGACAGGCAAATGTTTGGACAGAATATATGGGTAACCAGAAGAAGTTAGAATACATGGTATTTCCGAGAATGACCGCATTATGCGAAGTTCTATGGAGTGCCAAAGAAAGCAGGAATTGGAATGGATTTGAAAAAAGACTGGAAACGCAATTAAAACGATACGATTTCTGGGGTATCAATTACAGCAAAGCCTATTTAAATCCGGCAAATAATTAATTATTGCTTACTTATACCAAAATTTATTAAAAACAAATAGAGACTTTATTTTTACAGTATTATAATCTTGTTAGTCATGGTAGATTCATTAGAAAAAATACCCGTTAAAATTTTCCCGACAGTTTTATCAGGTTCCACTTATGTTGCCGGAGAAATAGCAAATCTGATCAGAGAAAAGAGCAGTAAAAATGAAATCTGTGTGTTGGGAATGGCTACAGGTTCAACCCCTATCAAACTATATGCAGAGCTGGTAAGAATGCACAGGGAAGAAGGATTAAGCTTTAAAAATGTGGTTACATTTAACCTCGATGAATATTATCCCATTGACCAGGATGCCTTTCAGAGTTACTGGAGCTTTATGCACAGGCACCTGTTTAACCATATTGATATTGATCCTGCCAATATTCATATCCCTAATGGTAATTGGCCTAAGGATGACATTAAAAAATATTGCAACGAATATGAAGCAGAACTGGAAAAAGTTGGCGGTATTGATTTACAGATTTTAGGGATTGGACTTAACGGACATATTGGTTTTAATGAACCCGGTTCCAGCATTTTTTCTAAAACAAGGTTAATTAATCTGGACAATACTACCCGACTGGCCAATACCTATGAATTTCAGAATATTTCAAAAGTGCCCAGATTAGCTATCACCATGGGTATCAGCAATATCATGAAATCGAAAAAGATCTTATTGCTTGGCTGGGGACAAAAATCTGCCATCATTGCCAGAGCCGTTGAAGGCATTGTTTCTGAACAGGTACCTGCCAGTATCTTACAGCAGCACAATGATTGCACTTTTATTGTAGATGAATTGGCCGCAGCTGATCTTACTAGAATCAAATCGCCCTGGCTAACAGGTGAATGTGTATGGACGCATAAAATGATCAAGCGAGCCATTGTAAATCTCTCACTTAAATTAAATAAATCTATTCTAAGTCTTACCACCAATGATTATTTAGAAAATGGTCTTTCTGATTTACTGGTTGAAAAAGGCGATGCCTATGAATTGAATTTGCTGGTATTTTATATGTTACGCGATAGCCTAACCGGCTGGCCCGGTGGCAAACCTGATGTGGTTTTACCAGAGCATCCGGAAAGAAGTGATCCACACCCTAAAAGATGTGTCATATTTTCACCACATCCGGATGATGATATCATCAGTATGGGCGGCACTTTCATGCGATTACACGATCAGGGTCATGAAGTGCATGTAGCCTATCAAACAAGCGGCAATATTGCTGTAGCTGATGAATTTGTTACACGCTTTATTGATTTTGCCGTTGGCTTTGAAAACATGTTTGGTATTGATAACCAGAAGAGTCAGGAAATATTAACTGCTGCCAGGTTATATATCGCTTCCAAACAAAAAAATCAGGCCGATACTGTTGAGATACGCGCTATCAAAGGACTGATCAGAAGGTGTGAAGCAACAGCCACATGCCGTTATGTAGGGTTAACAGAAGACAGGGCTCATTTTCAAAACCTGCCTTTTTATGAAACTGGTACCATTGAAAAGAAACCGATGAGTGAGGAAGATGTATTAATAACGATTGACCTTTTACAAAAAATAAAACCTCACCAGGTTTTTTGTGCAGGTGATCTGGCAGATCCGCATGGAACACACAAGGTTTGCCTGGACGTTGTATTTGAAAGTTTACGCAGACTAAAAGCATCCGGTGAACCCTGGATCAAAGATTGCTGGGTATGGTTGTATAAAGGAGCCTGGCAGGAATGGGATATCTCAGAAATAGAAATGGCCATACCAATGAGTCCGGATCAGGTTATGAAAAAGCGTTTTGGCATCTTTATTCACCAATCACAAAAAGACATGGTACCCTTTCAGGGAACAGATAGTCGCGAATTCTGGCAAAGAGCAGAAGACCGTAATTCCAATACTGCCAATCTTTATGCTGCTTTGGGCATGACAAAATATGCCGCAATGGAAGCATTTGTAAGATGGCATTATTAATACCAATATTGAAAATGATGGCAGTATTGCAAAGTGGACCATATATCAAAGAGCAATGGAAAAATGTTTGGCAGGAATCGTCTTTCAGAATTAAGACTTATGTTGGAAGTGTCATTTTAATTGCTATCCTTGTTTACCTACCTTTTTTCTTTAAAGGAATTGAAAAGATAGAAGGCGCACAGTTAAATGATTATATACTAGCTCGTCTGCCAGCCATGGACATGTCGGTACTTACTTTTGTGCTGATCTGGTCGATGTCTATTTTCATATTAATTCGTTGTATACAAAGTCCAGCGGTTTTTCTGGTTTTTTTATTATCAATCGATTTATTATTTCTTTCCAGGATATTAACCATCACCTTATTTCCTTTAAATCCACCACAGGGTTTGATACCTTTGTCTGACCCGATTGCCAATATTTTTTACGGGGGGCCTGAAATGTTTATTACAAAGGATCTGTTTTATTCAGGACATACTTCCAGTATGTTTTTGATCGCACTTTGTATACCTCAAAAAAGATACAAACAGGCAGCTATAGGCATTTCAATTTCGGTAGGCATGCTCGTATTGATACAACATATACATTATACCATTGATGTATTGGCAGCATTTGTATTTACTTATTTGATTTACTTATTGGGCAAAAAGTTAGCGGAATATTGAGGAAGGAAATAAGCAAAGAAACCAGGTTTTTAAAAAGCTTCGCCTAATTGCAAATAGAATCCATGGTTCACACCCTCGCCGATACCATAATCCAGACGCAGGTTTAATTTTTCTTTCTTATTTAAAGCGATCCGCAAACCGGCGCCATAAGCGTATTTGAGGGTATTAGCAGAAAAGCGGGATAAACTGGCACTCACATCACCCGAAGAGCCAAAAGCGGTGGCACTGAATCTTTTAAACAGAGGAAATCTAAACTCGGCCTGAAGCAATAATAAATTTAAATCGCGGTATCGCCCTTCATAGTAACCACGCATTTTTTCTGCACCACCCAAGCCAGCCGTACTTCTGATGGGTACATCTCCTGAA
>CALRUV010000197.1:0-6803 GCA_943371455.1 Chitinophaga pinensis
TACTTTGGCTGTATATCCTGTTTAAATTATTCTGGGGTTTGAATTACGATAGGCTTGGCATTGCCTACCAACTGAAATTACCCAAAGAAAACTATACCAAAGAAGAAGTTACCACACTAGCCTTATCATTAATTGATAAACTAAATGAATGCCGAAGACAAATTCCTGATTCTGTTTTGCCTAAGCCTCAATTGGATTCTATTTATACAGAAGCTTATCGCGCATACAGGACAGTTTCTTTAAACCAGGAATACCTGAATTATCGAAATAGGTCGGTTAAAGAAAGTTTGTTTACTGGAATTGGCGATTATATGGGATTTACGGGATATTACAACCCTTTCACGGGTGAAGCGCAGCTACGGTCAGACATCCCCCGCATTTTAATACCCTTTGTAGCTTGCCATGAAATGGCACACCAATTGGGCTATGCCAGTGAAAGTGAAGCCAATTTTGTGGGATATCTGGCAGCTTCTTCTTCCAAAGATGTGTATTTCAGGTATTCGGTTTACCTCGATTTATTCTCTTATGCGCAGGGAGAGCAAATCATGCTTTACGGAAAAGAGAAGGATTTTAAAAGTTTTGAATACATCATCAAACAAAACCGGGAATGTATGGATACCCTGGTTAAGAAAGATCGTAAAGAGATCCGCGAATTCTTCTTTAAAAGAAAAAATCGTATCTCACCAGCAGTTGGCAGTTTATATGATCAATACCTGAAACTCAACAAACAAACGGAAGGATTGAATAGTTATAATGAAGTGATAGGTTTACTTTTAGCCTACCAAAAAAAATATGGCAAACTCTAAAGGTTTAAAAATATTCATTTCACTCGTAGCCTGTTTTGGGATCGGTTCATTAGGAGGCATTTTTACCATTGCGGAAATTCCTAACTGGTATGCAGGATTGGTAAAACCTTCCTTTAATCCACCTAACTGGCTTTTTGGACCGGTTTGGTCTGCTTTATACCTGATGATGGGGTATGCATTTTTTCTGGTATGGAAGCAACCTGTTTCTTCCCAAAGAAATAGGGCCTTAACCTTATTTATTATTCAATTTGTGTTGAATTTCTGTTGGTCGATCATTTTCTTTAAAATGCATTTTTTGGGATGGGCATTGGTAGAGATCATCTTGATGTGGGTGGCTATATTACTAACCATCCTAAAGTTTGGAAAATTATCATCTACTGCTGCCTGGTTATTGGTTCCCTATATTTCATGGGTAAGTTTTGCAACGATTTTAAATGCAGCTATCTGGTATTTAAACAGATAATATTTTCATATAAAATACCTCTGCGAAAACTCCCCGTTCTCTGCGTCGCTGCGGTTGAGCTAAATTTCAATTTACCGCAGAGCCGCAAAGAGCGCAGAGATTTCGCAGAGGAAAAAAATATTATATTATCTAAACTATAACATTTAGAATAAAGGATAAACTTAAAAGCTGTTCTTCCACATCATGCTTTCAATAGGCTTATCTGGCTGACCGCTGTATTTGGCGTTCTTTTTTTGGTTGTATTTTACTTCAATCTCTCCATCAACAGGAAAATAAATGAGCTGTCCAATAGGCATGCCTTTATAAATGCGAACAGGTTGCTTACAGGAAATTTCAAGGGTCCAGTTTCCACAAAAACCTACGTCGCCTTTGCCGGCAGTTGCATGTATATCAATACCCAATCTGCCTGTGGAAGATTTACCTTCTAAGAAAGGTACATGCGCATGCGTTTCTGTATACTCTTCCGTAACACCCAAATAAAAGGCTTGGGGCTGTAAAACAAACCCTTCTTCCGGTATTTCAAAATACTCGATCTTATTGTGTTTTTTGGCATCTAATTCGTGGTTAATATAGGTGGCCAGCCATTTCCCCAGGTGTACATCGTAACTATTACTACCCAGATCCTGACGGTTATAGGGCACAATTTTGATGGTGCCTTTCTCCATTTCTTCCAATATGCGTGAATCTGTTAGGATCATTCTTTCTGTTTTTTTATAAAGAGATGCAAATAAATGCTTACATCTGCAATCTAATTTCTAAATTTCCGCAGTGCCACTGTTTTATCAACAAGATATCAACGAAACTACCCGTTTAGCCATTTGGAAGATTGCGGAAGAGGAAGATTTTTTTTTGCAATCTGTATCGCTGCAACGTGCCATAACCCATCCCCACAAGCGTTTGCAGCATTTGGCAGGGCGCTATTTATTGCGTTTTTTGTATCCTGATTTTCCCAGTGAAGCCATTGCAATTGCTGATACCCGAAAACCCTATTTGCCTGATGAGGAATACCATTTCTCAATCTCTCATTGCGGAAATTTTGCCGCAGCCCTAGTAAGTAGTACCCATAGAGTAGGCATAGATATTGAAATGCTTACACCCAGGGTTGAAAAAATAAAACACAAATTTTTACACCCTGAAGAACTCGCTTTTGTGCATACATACCCGCATAATCAACAGGTAAGCTTACTCACCATTTTATGGAGCCATAAAGAAGCCATGTTTAAATGGTGGGGCAGGGGAGATGTTGATTTTAGTGAAGTATTGCGTTTTAGTGCATTCAAATTCGAAGAAAAAGGCATTATCCCCTCGTATTTTATCAAAAATGATTGGAATAAGCCTTTAGATATACATTATGAATTACTGGATGATATGAGTTTGGCCTGGGTGGTGAGTAAAGAGTAAAAACAGTTTGGGGTTTGGAGTTTGGGGTTGAACGGAACAACTCCTTCCTTTGATTTCATCTTTCGTTATTCATTTCTTCATTCAACATTCCTTGTTCAATATGCAAAATTCATTCCTGGTAATTAGGACTTCGTTTTCGTAAGTAACATGAGGCTTTTTCTTAAGGATTGTTTTAGCCTTATTTTCAGGATCTGTCCCATTGTTTTGGCTTTTTGAAATACGGGTGTATTAGAAAAGTGTGCACTTAATTCCTGTTTTAATTGTTCAATTTTTTCTTGCTTGGAAATGTCATCCTTTGTCATAATATCCAATATTTCTTTCATCCGGTACCTTGATGTGATTAGTCGAAATGTCATCATCGTTCTTTCTTCTGCCTGGTATTGTGCAATAGAATCTTTGTTTAAATGCTTGGCTACTATATCCACATAGGGTTTATTTTCTTTGAAGAATTGTGGCAGGTATAAATTTTTTCGTCCCTCATAAGTTTGCTGGTCAAAATCGATTGCACGAATCCGGTATTGGTAATCTTCAATATCCGGTGTGATGCTAACTACAAAATTATAAGCACGCATATCGCCCAATAAACGGATAAAGCAACGTTCATTGAATTTTACAAATTCCTTCGCCAACCTGATCTGGTTGGTATTGGGATCATTTATATAATCATGTAAGAAAATATCTCCTGGTATGCCCGGAATATGTTCCTCAATCAATGTTTGGTTATGTGTAAAATAAGTTAAGTGATTGGGCGATAGCAGGTGTTCCAGTTCCAATCCATAGATCCTGCTGGCATCAGCCTGTTTAATATAATAATGATCGTAATTATCATTGAATTTGTTCACGATCCTGATACGGAAGGGTTGGCTATTGCCAAAATAGCAAAAATCAATTCTGGCAACATCCAGGTGATTGATATAACTAAGGTCGCCTTCCGTTTTTAAAATGGCATAGATACGTACCAGCGCATCCCTTAAAAACTCCCATTCCTTCATATCGTAAGAAACTTTTTCCCAGGAAGTATCTTTACCAAATTTATCTTTTAAAGGAACCGTGTAAGTGAATCTTTGCAGGTCCTGATAGCTCACTGGCAGTTTTACTTCTCTGCCATATTTCACGAGGTACTGTCGCAGATCCGGGTTCACCGGAAAAATCGGTTTTTTCCGGGATGGCTTATCAGGCTCAGTTGCGTCTATTATATGGTTAAATTGATCAGTCAATTAATAGCGGTTCATTATCATCTAATAAATTCAAATCTACATCGGTCCCCGCAATACCCTCTATAGAACCCCTGATATAAGCGGCATTCAGCATTACTTTATCCAATTGTTTTTCCCTTGCCTTCCATAATTTTTCCATGGCATCTCTTTCTCTTTGGATGCTTTGCTTCATACTCATGAATCCTTCCCTTATTGCCTTCCATTGTTCTTTAAATTCGGCACCTGTAAGGTAATCATATAGCATCACCATTTTATCACCTTTGTTCTCCTGGCTTTTTCTTGCTTCAAAAATTTTCAGCAATGCTTCTCTCAGCAATAAGGCAACCCCTTTCACTTCATTATAAGAACAGATATAAACACCATCTTTTTCGCCAAATCTGTCCATGTCTTTTGGGAATGCCTGTGTAACAATAACAGCCACATCTGCACCCAAAGTGCGCATATCTGCTTTTAACTTTTCAATCCAATCATTTGAAAAGTCTTTGGTGCGTTTGCTTTCATAAATAATTTTTCCGGTTTCATTCCCAAATTTATTTCTAACAGTTTGAATACAATCGGCACCTTTTACACCCTTACCCACAGGTTCAATCAGGTCAAAACTAAATGTGGCCTGTAACATTTCTTCCAGCATTAATTCCTGCACTTCTCCCTGCAATTGCATACTGCCCTGTTCTGATTTACGGCGCATTTCTTCGGCCAGTTTTTTCTGGTCGTCCAATTGTTTTTCCAGTTCTTTCATTCTTAACTGGTATTCCTGTTCTTTCAAACCCATTCTTTCTGTTTCTTCTTTTTGCAATTGATTCTTCAGCTTTTCCCTTTCTTCAATTAGCTGGCGCTGCAGGGTTAACTGAAGCTCTTCTTCTTTTAATTGCAATGACTGTTCCCTTTGCAGAAATTCCAATTCTTTTTTCCGGGCTTCTTTTAATTTTTCCTCTTTCTCTGCCGCATTGTTTTGCAGAATAGTGAGTTGGTTTTCAAAATCGGCACTAATAGATTTTGTGATCGACTCCTGTAATTCCTGGGAAAGTTTTAATTTTTCCTGAGAAAGTCTTTGTGTGAAAAGTTCGTTTTCTTTTTTCTTTTTTTCTTCAAAACTTCTTTGTTCTTGAGCTAATTTTAATTTATCTGATTCAACAGATTGGAGGGAGCTGTTTAGTTTATCCTGAAATTCTTTCTGGTATTTCTGTTCTAATTCGGCTGACAAAACATTCTCGATGTCTAGTTCATGACCACAATTCGGACATTTTATATCGGCTGACATGTTATTTTTTTTACAAATTAAGCTTATGGCTGCATAATAAAAAACCGGCTCATTTGAGCCGGCTAGTGCGGAAGAGGAGATTCTCACACCACCACATTTTGACCCTTAGTATCATTGATTATCAGCGCCTTGTATAACGTTCACGATGTAATATGTAAGGCTTTGTTTGAGCTTTTGTTTGAGGCAAGGCTTAAGAAATGGCTACTTACTTTGAGTTTCTGAAACATCTTCACTTTTTATCAGTTCTGACAATTGAATGTTGAAAAAATACCTGTAATGATGAATAGCTGTGCTACCCATTAAATTTTTGGCTCTCAATGAATGGATCATATGCCATCCAACAAATCTTTCTATTGAGGTGTCCATCATTTTTTGTTTAATATTTAAATAAAATAAAGCACTATCATGATACTCGGTTAACTGCTTTTTATATTCAGAATACTTTATTGTCCCAACTGCTAATCCGAATTTTGATGATTCAGCATAGTCATCCATTTGGGCGGTAAATTCTTTCCCTTTTTTATCTGCTTTAATATATTCAGGTGTTTCTGAGCAATCACTATAAGTACTGTCCAGTTTTCCGTATTCGACAGGTTCATAGCTTTTAAAATCATGTAAAGAATGTTTCAAGTTCTCTGTGATAAGTTTTTTTGCCTTATCCTCGGGCGATATTTTGCAAGATGATACACCAATCAATATCAGCAATAGTAATTTTTTCATGATTTTATTTTGTTTCAGTCTTATAATACTTCAATATACTTTCCACCTTCTCTAGTTCAACGCCGTTTTTCAAGGCCATTTCACGCAGTAGTGCAATAACAGTAATCTGATATGCTTTTGTTTCATTAATCTTAAAAAGCCATCTGATAATTAGGACGAATGCAACTAAGGTGAGTATACCCACAACAGCAAATATTAAGTATGTTCCACTGACGTCTGGAGTTTCTAACAGGTAATTTTTCATGATTTTCTGTTTATGATGACTGAATTTGAATTTCTCTTGATCACACCGGTAACCACAAACAACTGCTTGATCTCCTTCTTAGGGATGATAAAAGGCGGGTAAGCTAATTTTCCGTGTCTGGCTCCTCCTTCAAATAGCATGGTGTTATCGCTGATACATAAGAGAGAAGTGCTCTCTGGATCATCATTGACATAAAAGAGCCGTTTCAAAATTCTTCTGTCAACGGTCTCGATCACATATATTTCTCCAGGTTCAATGAAATTAATTGTCACCTTGTTTAACCCTACCACACAACCAGGAGGATATCCCGGGATCATGCTGTTGCCATAAATTCTGATAGCTGCTTCACTATCATGTAAAAGGTCCCCTACATCAATTGTGCCTGATGGTGCGTGTATTGGTGTCATATCCGTTTCTGTTATTCCTCCGACAGCAGGGGCATCGTAGAGGGGAATACGTCTGTCCTGTTTTGTCAGTTTATGATTACGTCTTTTTTCTATATAGGTTGATTTATTTAAACCATCCAGATCTTTTCGATAAACAAAGTGAAGATGTGGGATAACAGCACTATTAACTTCTTTTTGAGAAAGTATCTGCGTGAGTGTTTTTTGCTTATAGTTAGCCCCTAAGCTGATCTGCTCTTGGGTCTTACCAGTTGCCAATTTTATATTTTCTATTAATTCCCGTAAGG
>CALRUV010000198.1:0-6775 GCA_943371455.1 Chitinophaga pinensis
GGCAAACTGCAACATTCTTTGTTGTTCATCCGGCGTCATAAAGGGATCAATGGGAAGCGCTCTTTCCTTATCTGTTTTACCATCTTTTGATTTACTTTTAAATGAAGTAGAAACGGCAATATTTCCGCCAGTAATTCTTCCAAATTTAAATTTTGCAGGATCAAATAAAATTTTGTTTACGCGATAGCCCTGTCTGTCTACATCGTAAGGATCTAAACTGGCAGATGCGGTAATATTTACATTTTCAAAAAGGGTGCTTCTGGCATAAATAGAAAAATTACCCAATGCAAAGCTATCCGCCAATAAATTATAGGAAGAATTGAAACCAAATCCTTCAATCAGCTTTACTTTTTTACCAGGTGCTTTGGCCGAAGTATCGGATTTGTCTTTTACTTTCATCTCCAGCAGGTTGTCTATTCCAAAACCAATACCGCCAAAATTTCCTTCAGAAAATGAACCGATAATGCTGCCATCAAATTGAGAAAATCTTACCAAGCGTTTACTCGTATCTACCTGGGTTGAATAAAAAGACTTACTTACTAAATCAGGTTTATAATTGATGGAAATGGTGGGCCTTATTTCGTGCCTGATTGCAATAATATTGCTGCTGGGCTTGAATTTATACGTACCAAAAATTCGGGTATTCAAACCCATACCAAAACTCATCTGACGTGCCGAATAAAATCCTTTTTGGGTAACCGTATCTACTTTTTCGGTTCGGGTATTCCATGATTTAAAAGTTCTTACACCATACCATCTTTCTTCATAGGAAATACTTGGCGAAATATTTAGCGGCCCCAATTGCGGCAATGATAATGTAATGGGAATATTATGTATAGCACCCCATTGCAGGGTGTCGAGTAATTTGGCAAAATTAAAACTGGAATCATAAAAAGATACCTGATCCTGTATATTACCACTATAACCAATACCTAATTTTTCGTACCATTTGCCAGCACCAATTTGTTCTTTTTTCTGGAAAGGATAAACGGTATTTACGTTGAAGTTAGCAGTAGGGAAATTTAAATTTACCAATCGGGTTACACTATTCTGACTATGGTTTACATTGAGTGATAAATTATATTTTCCTTTCCAGTCTTTAGAATAATTGATAGAAGAAGATAATTGGTTATTATAATTCTGGTAGGGATTATTTAGCAGGAACTGGTTAAATTTTGTACTACCGAAATTCACGTTGGCACTGAAGCTGGTACCAGGACGGGCTCGCGTATCTCTGCTATGACTCCAATTGATCATATAGGATTTTGACGAATTGAATTCTTCCAGCGATCCAGCATTTCTGTTAAGTGTTTTGGTATTTTGAAAAGTTACATTGAGGTTACCTGTGTACTTGTATCGTTTGATATATTTTGAACTCAGGTTCAGGCTCCAGCCACCATAGGAATATATATTAGAACGTGCAGTGATGTCTGCAAACTCATTCAACACTTTATAATAACCCAATCCTTCCAGTCCAAGTCCAAAATCCTCGCTGGTAGTGAAAGAAGGAAATAAAACCCCTGAATGGCGCGCACTATTTAATGGAAAGATTGCAAAAGGTAAAAATACCATGGGAATGGGAACAGATTCCACTTCCGGGTACACCCTACCGGTAACGCCTAATTTGTTGTTAACGATTTTCATACGTTTTGTACGAAAGGCAAAGTGTGGGGTATCCAGGTTACAGGTAGTAAAACGGGCATCTTTGGCAAACATCTCTTCGGATGTTATTTTTTTCAGGGCTTTGGCATTTAAAAATATTTCTCCCTGTTGCAGAAAAGTATTTTTAGTAAGGCCTTTAGCCGTTTTCATATTATAGATAATGGAATCACTGATTGTTTTCAATTCACCCTGGGTAAACTGGGGTTTGCTGGAAGGATTTCCCGATGAGTCAAGATCACCATATGCCTTTACTGTTTGCGAAGCCTGATCATAAAGAATAGTAGCAGCTTCCAGGTTCAGATCCTTGTAATCTGTTTTAGCCTTCCCATACAACAATAAATTTTTAGAAGACATAATTAAAACACCCGAATCATCCGCATGGTATTTGATAATGGCATCAACAGAATCTTTCGACATGACCAGCGTATCCACTTGTATCAGAGAATCGGGTTGCGCCTCTAATCTGCCGGTATCTGATAGTAATTTTGCTTTTTTTATTGGAAGCGTATCTATCTTCTTTTTGGGCAATACCGTATCAGCTCCTAAATCTGCAGATCGGATTGGGTGAGATTTATGTCCAGTAGCCTGTACATGAAATGTTAATAAGAGCAAAAATGCCGCTACACCAATCGACAGGGATGTTTTTGCTTTAAATTTGCATTTTGAACAACTATTCACAAAGGCAAAAATAAGGTCTTAGCTGTGTAAATGGTATTTCGGCTAAAATCCTTTAACGAAATGATATGATGATGAGAAAAAAGGTAGCAGTTGTTTTGTTAGGTTTTACTTCTTTGTTATTTTCTATTTCCTTATTTGCTGATCCGGGTAAACCTCTGCAAAAACAACCTTTAAAGAAGATCATTATCGATCCGGGGCATGGTGGCAGCGACTTTGGCGCTTCCGGTAAATTTTCACATGAGAAAGATATTGCCTTGGCCATTTCCCTGAAACTGGATCAAATGCTGCGCGAAGAAATGCCGGATGTAGAAACTTATCTCACCAGAAAAACAGATGTTTTTGATCCGGTAACCGTTAAAGCACAGATAGCCAACAGAGAAAAAGGCGATTTATTTGTTTGTATTCATGTAAATGAAGGTGGTGGCCCTATCAAACACAAGGAATTTATCGGCTATAAAAACCTAACCAAATACAAGGGCAAGGGTAAAAAAAAGAAAGCCTATACCGTAAAAGTGAAGGATTACCGTTACTGGACTACACCCAATCCTGCAAAGGGAACGGAAACATTTATTTATGGGGTTGATAAAAGCAATGCTGTAAAGCAAACCATCAGTGATAATGAGGATCTGTACCTGGACAGTGTTTCGGCAAGGGAATTGAAAGATTTCAATCCCAATGACCCAGCCAAGATGATGATCATCAACATGAAGACCCAATCCTATTTTCAGCGCAGCGCCAATCTTGCTTTAACCATAGAAGAAGAATTTCAGAAAGTTGGAAGGATTAGCAGGGATGCCAAACAACGTCAGAAGGGAATCTGGGTATTGCAGGCCGTTGCTATGCCGGCAGTATTGGTTGAAACAGGCTTTATTTCCAATCCTGAGGAAGAAGATTACCTGAATAGTGAAGAAGGACAAAGAGAAATCTGTGAAGTGCTGGTAAGATCTCTTAAACGGTATAAATATTCACTTGAAAAGCAGGTGCTGGGTACCCAAAGCTTTCCCAAAAAATAAAGAGCAGTCATTTTTTACAGCCAACATACTAATTTGGCTGCTTAAGAACCCTTAGATTTGTGACTTATGAAGATATCAAATGAAACGAAAGTGGGTGCGCTAACCGCTATCGCCATCACACTATTGATTCTGGGATTTAATTTTCTGAAAGGGAAAACCATTCTCAAAACTGGTAACTATATCTATGCAAAGTATGCAGATACCAAAGGTATCATGGTTTCCAATCCTGTATTTATCAATGGATTTCAGGTAGGTTCTGTTTTTGATATTGAAAACTCAGATCTAAACCTTTCTGCCATTATTATTACCATTAAATTAAAAACCAATTATAATATACCAGTTAATTCTATTGCCAGCATTAAAGAAAATCCTTTAGGTACTACCAGCATTGCTATTTCATTGGGTGATGCAAAAAACTACCTGAAAACGGGCGATACCGTATTAACAGGCAATAACCCTGGTTTACTGGGTGATGTTATGTCGAAACTGGGGCCAGTGGGTGATCAGGTAAAAGCAACCGTTGCTTCCCTGGATATCGTGCTTAAAAATATCAATTCAATTTTTGATCCCAATACCAAAAATAACCTGCAGGAAGTAATTGCCAATCTGAATAAAACAACAGCTAGTTTAACTCAATCTTCTTTAGCCATTCAGGCGATGTTGCATGACCAAAGTGGTGCCATTACCAAATCAATGAATAATGTGGCAAGCTTTACCAAGAACTTGTCTGAGAATAATGAGAAAGTAAATAAAACCATAAGCAACCTAGAAAAAACAACTGAAAATCTTTCCAAAACCGATCTAACGGGTACCGTGGAAAAACTAAAATCAACTATGGTAACCCTTAATGGTTTATTGGAAAAAGCAGGATCTAAAGAAGGTACACTTGGCAAACTGATGAATGATAAAGCCCTTTACGATAATTTAACCAACACAGTTAGAAGTGCTAATATATTAATTGATGATTTGCGCGTTCATCCAAAAAGGTATGTAAATGTATCTGTATTTGGCAAGAAAGATAAAAGCGTTCCGCTTACTGCGCCTTTGAGTGATTCCACCCAGAAACAACCCTAATGTTTTTTAAAAAATGTCTATACGGATTACTTGGATTTTTTGCCATGCAAATGGTGAATGCCCAAAGATTGCCTGTAGACAGTTCACGTACACCCGGTAAATTATTGGAAATCATTTCAGCCGAAAAGCTTAATCTGCTTACGGTTGACTCTGCACATCGTTTAACCATTCTGGTTGGAAAAGCTATTGTAAAACAAGAGAAAACCTTATTCTACGCAGACAGCGCCATCTGGAATGAAGTAGATAATTCACTGGAAGCTTTTGGCAATGTGCATATCAATGATGCAGATAGTGTACACACCTATGCGCAATACTTGAAATACTTAGGCAAGGAAAAAAAGGCTTTCCTGAGTAAGAAAGTAAAACTCACAGATGGTACCGGAACCCTCACCACTGAAGACCTGGAATATGATGTTACTTTGAAAATAGGTACTTACGTGCGGGGTGGCAAACTGGTAAATAAGAAAACTGTTTTAACCAGCACAGAGGGTTATTATTATGGTGATACCAAGGATGTGATTTTTAAAAGAAAGGTTTTATTGTTAGACCCGGAATATAAAATTGTTACAGATACCCTTCAGTATAATTCAACAACTGAAATTGCCACATTTACTTCGCCTACCGTAATCACTGATACTTCTCGAAGAATCATAAAAACCAGGGATGGTTTTTTTGACAGAAAAAATAAAAAGGGTATGCTTTTTAAGCGTTCGGTAATTGATGACAGCACCTATACATTTACAGCGGATGATATGGCTTTTGATGATTCTACTAAATTGGGGGAGTTCAGGGGTAATGCAGTGTACAGGGGTAAGGATAGTGCAGAAGGATTTGACATGATTGCCAACAATATAAAAACAGATAGAAAAAAAGACATTTTATTGGCTACAGAAAAACCGATTTTATTAATTAAGCAGGGTAAGGATTCTATTTTTGTTTCAGCAGATACTTTGTATTCTGCCAGATTATCAGATCTGCTGAAAACAAGACGGGTACCGGTTGTTAGAGATTCTCTTACAGGATTAACGGGTGATGATTCTACTGAACAAAAGGTAGATACTACTTCTAAATACCTGGAAGCTTATTACCATGTAAAAATATTTTCCGACTCATTACAGGCTGTTGGGGATAGCTTGTTTTATTCCTTAAAGGATTCTGTGTTTCGCTTATTCACCAATCCAGTGGTATGGGCGCAGGAAAACCAGATCACAGGCGATACCATTTACCTCTATGTAAAAAATAAGAAACCTGAACGCTTATATGTTTACGAAGAAGCATTGGCCATTAGCAGGGTTGATAGTACAGATTATTATAACCAGGTAAAAGGAACAACCATTAATGCTTTTTTTATGGATGGTCAGATCAATTTTTTACGTGCCAAGGGTAATGCAGAGAATGTGTATTATGGTCAGGACGAAAAAAAGAAATTCATTGGTGTAAATAAATCCAATGCAGATCAGATAGATATTCTTTTTGATGACGGCAAAGTACAAAGGGTCATCTTCCAGAAAAACCTTGATGGCACCATGTATCCCATGCGTCAAGTTAACCATGAAGATCTTAAGCTCAGGGGTTATCGCTGGTTAAATGAAATAAGACCTAAGTCTAAGTTTGATATTTTAGGGAATTAGGAAGTGCGGTTAATAATTAATAGTTTAAAGTTAATAGTTAAAAGTTTAAATTAATAGTCCCTATCATCGCGCGCCGATGTTGGTGTTTTCACCAACATCAAACTCCCCATTCCCCGCGGACCCTAGCGCCCTCGCGCCCTTACGGTTAGGCCAATACCCTCTAAAAAGTGAAGGTCCACCCTACCATGAGCATTCCTTCACTTTTGATATTGCTTACGAGTCTTACTGTAGCAAAAAATAGTCATTATACTTTAAAAAAATACATCCAAATACCCACCCCCGGGACTGAAGTTCCCCAGAATCATTTTTTTAATCTTATTCCATGCTCTGAAGAGCATGGCAAAGTTCTTGAAAAAAATATTGGGTTCGGTGCACAGCTAAAGCAGTAACTAATATTGGCAGAAGGGATTAATATTCATCAGCTTTTCTTCTAATATCTTTTATTATAAATTTTCTATCATATTCTTAATGCAATTAAATGTTGATCGGCTAACAAGATTGGCGATAGCTAAAATATAAGTTTGATATTTTAGGCAACTAAGAAGTATAGTTAAAAATTAATAGTTAAAAGTTAATAGTCCTCTTCCTCGCGAACCCTTGTGTCTTTGCGGCTTTGCGTTTAATTTGTCTTTCACTTTACCGCAGAGCCGGTGAGAACGGAGAGTTCTCGCAGAGGAGTTGTTCCAATGCCGTTCACACAAAAGTGAAGGTCCGCCC
>CALRUV010000199.1:0-6760 GCA_943371455.1 Chitinophaga pinensis
GGGCTTCTTTTTGCTTAGGAAGGAGATGTCTTTTGGCTATTTCAACTTTTTCTTCCACCGCATAGCCACTCAGATCGATGATCTCAAGCCTGTCGCGCAAAGCGGGTTGAATATTCTGGAGGTTATTGGCTGTGGCAATAAATAGAACCTTGCTCAGGTCGTATTCCAGCTCGAGGTAATTATCGTAAAAAGTATGGTTCTGTTCCGGATCCAATACTTCCAGTAAGGCAGAGGAAGGATCTCCTCTAAAGTCGCTACCTATCTTATCAATCTCATCCAAAATCATTACCGGGTTAGAAGATTTACATTTGCGAATATTCTGAACTATCCTACCTGGCATTGCCCCGATATAGGTTTTCCGATGCCCGCGAATCTCACTTTCATCATGCAATCCGCCCAAACTCACACGAACATATTTTCTTCCAATAGCATGTGCAATAGAGCGGCCCAGGGATGTTTTACCGATACCCGGAGGTCCCAGAAAACATAATATCGGGCTTTTCATATCGCCTTTCAGTTTTAAAACAGCCAGGTATTCAAGGATCCTTGTTTTTATTTTAGTCATGCCATAATGATCCAGATCCAATACTTTCTTGGCATTTTTTAAATCATAATTATCAGCCGTATAATCCAGCCAGGGCAGGTCCAGCATCAGGTCGAGGTGATTGTATACCACTGAATAATCAGGTGTGGTAGGATGCATCCTTTCCAGTTTGGCGATGCCATTATTGAAAAGGGTTTTAGCAGAATCTGGCCATTTTTTGCTTTCTGCTTTCTTCTTCATATCTGCAATTTCACGCTCGTTGGTATCACCCCCTAATTCATCCTTGATACTTTTCAATTGCTGTTGTAAAAAGTAATCCCGCTGTTGCTTATCAATTTCAGTGCGTGTTTTGTTCGTTACTTTATCTTTCAACTCAGCAAACTGTAATTCCCTTTGGAGGATATGGATAAGTCTTTCAGCCCTTATCTGGATATCGTTAATTTCCAGCAACCCTTGTTTTTCGGTGATATCGCTATTCAGGTTACTGCTTACAAAATTGATGAGAAAGGAAGGATTCTCAATGTTTTTGAGGATGATAGAGGCTTCCGTTGGTAAATTGGGTGATAGGGTGATAATTTGTGTTGCCAGGTCTTTGATACTGCTTACCATGGCATTGAAATGCTCGTTTTCCGGAAGGATATCTTCTGGAAAAAGTGAGATAGCAGCTTTAAAATAAGGATCATCTTCCTGCATATTTTCCAGGGCAAACCTTTTCTTTCCCTGAATAATAATTGTAGTACCGCCATCAGGCATTTTTATCAACTTAACTATTCGGGCCACTGTTCCAATCCTGCAAAGGTCTTTGGGTTCCGGCTCTTCGATATTGGCATCTTTTTGAGATAAAACGCCAATCAGCTTATCCAGTTTATAAGCATCATTAACCGCTTTGATACTTTTATCCCTACCCACAGTTATGGGCAATACCACACCAGGGAATAATACAGTATTCCGCAATGGCAGAATGGGCAGGCTATCGGGGATCACTAAGTTTTTATCCTGTTCCGCATCATTTTCATTAATAGGGATGATGGGCATAAAATCGGTATCCTCATCTGAACGTAGAAACATATTTTCTGTCAACATACTTTTCTTCTTTGGTCAAAATGTCACGCATCTTTCCGCAATCTTATGTAAAAAGGGTGAACGGAAATAAGGCAATATTGGTGCCGTACCCTCTTTTTCAGCGAAATTGGCGCATTCCCACAAAAAAAAATCCTCCCGATATACGGGAGGACCTTCTTGCAAGAAGTAATATTCAGTAACAAGTACTTGAATTACTTAGCTTTTGCAGTGTCCATTGCAGCTTTTGCAGTGTCCATTGCTGCAGCAGCAGTGTCCATTGCAGCAGTAGCTGTGTCCATAGCAGCAGCTGTAGTGTCTGTAGTTGCAGCAGCGTTTTCACCTGAATTACAAGCAGCCATAAAACCGGCTACAGCTAAGATTGCGAATACTTTTTTCATTGTACTTTGTTTTTTGAGTTTTTAAGTTGCGCAAAGGTAATAATATTAACGGATAAAGCAAATTTTTAGTTAAGTTTTTTACTTCTTCCGGAAAAATATTCTAACTGGTACCCCAGTAAAATTAAAATGGGTTCTCAGCTGGTTTTCCAGGTAATTGCGGTATGGTGTCTTAATATCATCCGGATAATTGGTGAAAAAGGCAAAAGAAGGCACTGCTATAGGCAGTTGGGTAACATATTTGATTTTTATTGAATTTCCTCTCACTACTGGTGCATGGTATGCCCCAATTGCCTTTAACATGGCTTCATTTAGCTTAGAAGTAGGTATCTTTTTTTGCCTGTTTTCATACACTTCCAAACCTGTTTCTATGGCTTTGAAGATCCTTGTTTTTTCTTTTACTGAAATAAATAAGATAGGCACATCAGTAAAAGGGGCAAGTCTTTGCTTTAAAGTTTTTTCATAATCACGCGCTGTATTCGTCTCTTTTTCAACAAGATCCCATTTATTAACTAGTACCACAATCCCCTTTCCTTTTCTTTCTGCCAAACTAAAAATACTCACATCCTGTGCTGTGATGCCTTTATCGGCATCTATCACTATTAGGCAAACATCTGCTTCATCAATGGCTTTAATGGCACGTATGATGGAATAAAATTCCAGGTCTTCCTTTTCCTTGCTCTTTTTCCTGATTCCGGCCGTATCTATCAGCATAAATTCTTTCTGGAATAATTTATAATGCGTATGGATACTATCGCGGGTTGTGCCAGAAATATCGCTAACGATCGTTCTTTCCTCGCCAATGAGGGCATTTAAAAGAGAAGACTTGCCTACATTGGGCTGTCCGATAATGGCAAATTTAGGTACGCTTGATTCACGCATAGCTTCTTCTACATCTTCTGGCGTAATAGGTTCTGTAATGGCATCTAACAATTCACCGGTACCACTTCCAGAGATGCTGCTGATAAAGAAATTATTCTTGAAACCCAGCGAATAAAACTCAGTAGCTTCCAATTCACGGGTTCCGTTATCTACCTTATTTACAACAACATACACAGGTTTATTCCCCCTTCTTAGCATATCAGCCATGGCATCGTCAAGGTCAGTGATCCCTGTAGCTACATCTACCATAAAAATGATAGAATCAGCTTCATCTATGGCAATCCTTACCTGTTTGCGGATCTCCTTTTCAAAAATATCTTCACTTGCTGGTACAAAACCACCGGTATCTATCAGGTTAAAAACCTTGCCATTCCAATCGGCCAAACCATATTGCCTATCTCGGGTAACCCCGCTTATATCATCCACGATAGCTTTTCTTTCTTCCAAAAATCGATTGAACAAAGTACTTTTCCCCACATTCGGTCTGCCCACAATAGCTACAGTATAACTCATATATCTTATTTTTATGATTCTATTTTAAATTGATATAAACAATGATAATTACTTAAAATCAGTTACTTATATCCATATTCCTTTAATTGAAGTTCATTGTCGCGCCACTTCGGTCTTACTTTTACAAATAGTTCCAGAAACACTTTTTGCTGGATAAAGGCTTCAATATCTTTTCGGGCATCGGTTCCTATCTGCCTGATCATCTTACCCTTATCGCCAATGATGATCGCTTTTTGTGTTTCACGGTTTACAATGATATCTGCCTGAATCTTTACCAGTGACTCCTTTTCCTTGAACTCATTTACCATTACGGCCGTATGGTAGGGAATTTCATCCCCAAAGAGCTCATAAATTTTTTCACGGATCATTTCTGCCACAAAAAATTTAGTGGGCATGTCGCTCAGGTCTTCCTCACTATAAAAAGGATTGCCTTCAGGCAAATAGGTCAAAATGGCGTTTAATAATTTATTCAGGTGCACTTTTTGCAAAGCAGAGATCTTAACCATTTGCTTGCAATAGGCTTTGGTTGCAAAAAAAGCTTCTGCTTCTGCAATTTTGCCATTGCCGGCTTTGTCTATTTTATTGAATACCACAATTGCCGGCACTCTTAATTTAAGTGCAGTAAAGATCAGATCCAATTCTTCCAAATTATCATTGGCATCTACAATTAACAGGGCCAGGTCAGCATCTTCCAATGCACCCTTAACAGAATCCATCATCTTCTCATGCAGCTTATACTGGGGATCAATGATACCCGGTGTGTCTGAAAAAATGATCTGGTATTCGCCTGGTTTATTGAGGAATGCTTTAATACGGTGCCTGGTGGTTTGCACTTTGGATGATACAATAGCCATTTTCTCACCGATCAGGGCGTTGAGCAATGTGCTTTTGCCTGCATTAGGCTTTCCGAAGATATTTACAAAACCTGCTTTCATGTTTGGTTGGTTAATCCGATTTACCGGAATTCCTTTTATTCAGCAGTAACAAAAAGGGGTAATGAATGAGGCAAGACAGCAATAATAACAGGCAGTTATGCCATTGCTGATCAGGGTTTCAATTCCGGTAGCCAATTTCCAGCCTCCCGGTTTTGATCATTCAGTATCCAGAGAAGTCTCTAGCCGAATAAAAAAGACCCCAACAGAGGTCTTTCTGAAAAGTTGCGAGGGAAGGGATCGAACCTCCGACCTTCGGGTTATGAGCCCGACGAGCTACCGCTGCTCTACCTCGCGATGTTTGGAGCGCGAAGGTAGGGCTGTGAGCCCTTGTATCCAAATAATATTTAATTAATTCTCAGAGCTTCTCTTAACATTAGCAGCACCACTGGTATTGATATCCCTGATCAAACCTTCTCCCCTATAATAAATAGAACTGCCGCCACTGGCATGTGCGTTCAATTCTTTGTTTACCGTAATACGTGCATCAGAGGCACCGCTAGTGGTTATTTTGCAAAGATCCATCTTAAGCTCGTAAGCCCTGATATTTGAGGCACTGGACGCTTCTATGGTTGCATTGGTGGCAATACCTGAAAGACGATAATTAGAAGCGCCACTGGCTTCTATCTTTAATTTATCAACAGCAAGTTCACCGGTAAAATCGCTGGCACCAGACATCTCGATGGTTAGATCATTGACTTTGATCTTACCACTGGTTTTTACATTACAGGCACCGGATGCCTCAATGCCTGAAATATTTATGAAAGAAACATAGGCTTTCATTTTATTATTACTCCATTTTTTCCAGTTGAGCCCTTTTCCATCTAAATAGATATGGAGGGTATTGCCCCTCACTTCTGCCTTAATCCTGTCTCTGATCTCATCTGAAGAGGCACTTACGGCAACACCTTCTTCCGTTCCCTGAGATAAGAATAAATCTATGGACCCCGATACTTCTATATTGGAAAATCCACTTGCCTTTCTCATTTCTACATTGGCATCTAACACAACTGATTTTTCATTTTGGGCAGAAACCAGTGATATATTCCACAAAAGAAAAAAGAGAACTAAGAGCTTTTTCATACAATTATTTTGCTATTTAACGATCTACAGCTGCAAAGGTTACAGTTTTATATTATTGTAAATATCCTATTTTTGCCAAAGATTTTCCTCGGGGTGCTGAAGAATAGGTTGAAATTCCTATTCCAGGCTGAGATAATACCCGTTGAACCTGAACAGGGTAATTCCTGCGAAGGGAAGGTGTACATTTTTCAGGACCCTCTCCACTAGCATTCCCCTGTTCCCATTATTCACTTTTTAAACTAGTACTATGAAAAAGTATTTGGGAACAACCTTATGTGTTTTATTGCAAATCATCAGTTTTGCACAACCTATCAAAACCCTTTTAGAGGGTTCCGTTACAGAATCAAAAAACCAAATTCCTATTCCGGGGGCTACTGTAAGTCTGGGTAATAGAAAAGTGCTGACTGACGAATCAGGCAGGTTTCGATTTGCAGGCATCCCCACCGGTGATCTTATCCTTATTGTTAACAGCCTTGGTTACCTTTATTATGAAAAGGCGATTACGGTGAAACCAGGTGAGAACCACTATAATGTAGCGCTCAATCCCTCTACCCTATTTCTGCAACCCCTGGAACTAAAAGCAGTAAGGGCTTCTGAAAAAGCTCCATTTACCAAATCAACGCTCTCCGCCGAAGAAATAGCCAAGATCAATACGGGGCAGGATATCCCATTTCTATTAAACCAGCTCCCCTCTGTTGTGGTTAATGCAGATGCAGGCAATGGCATTGGCTATACCGCCATCCGTATTAGGGGTACCGATGCCACTAGAATAAATGTTACACTTAATGGTATCCCTTATAATGACGCAGAAAGTATGGGTACTTATTTTGTTGACTTACCCGACTTTAGTTCTTCCGTAGGCAGTATCCAGGTTCAAAGAGGTGTGGGCACATCCACCAATGGGGCCGGGGCATTTGGAGCCACCATTAATATGGCTACCAACGAATTTCGTGAAAAAGCCTATCTCCATTTGAACAATAGTTTTGGATCCTTTCAAACCTTAAAGAATACCTTACAATTGGGAACTGGCTTATTAAAAGACCATTTTACTTTTGATGGAAGATTAAGTAGTATTAAAAGCGACGGTTATATTGACAGGGCTTCCAGCAAGCTTGGTGCTTATTATTTTTCTGCCGCTTATTTAAACAAACAGAGTTCCCTAAGACTGAATATTTTTTCTGGCAAGGAAAAAACTTACCAGGCATGGTATGGTGTGCCGGAAAGCCTATTGGCCACTAACCGAACCATTAACCTGGCAGGAACAGAAAAACCGGGAGAACCCTACCAGGACCAAACTGATAATTATACCCAAACGCATTACCAACTATTTTTTAACCATGCCATGAGTA
>CALRUV010000200.1:0-6728 GCA_943371455.1 Chitinophaga pinensis
AGACTAAAACGAAACTTTGTATCTTGTTGCCGTTGTTTACTGTAAAATATAACAACGATTTGCTTAATTATTGCCATGACTAAAAAGAGCCATTTCCACTTAATACATGAGCCTCATTTGATAAAAGATGCCGTTGAATTGGTTAATTCTTACCCTTCGGTGCCACTCACGGTTGACTGTGTCATTTTTGGATTTGAGCAAAATAAATTGAAGGTATTGCTGATCAAGAGTGACCTGGAAGTTTTTAAGGGTAGATTTTCACTTTTGGGTGATATGGTGCGTGATAATGAAGAACTTGATGATGCCGCCTATCGCGTATTGAAGGAAAGAACAGGTATGACAGATGTTTTTTTAGATCAGGTTCGGTCGTTCGGGCATCCCAACCGTCACCCTGGTGGAAGGGTTATTACACTGGCCTATTGTTCTTTATTAAATATTAATCACCATGAATTAAAAATTCATGACAATGATCTTAACTGGCATTCAGTAGCAACCCTTAAGGATATGGCATTTGATCACAAAGAAATTGTTGATTTCTGTTATGCCTGGTTACAAAAGCGGATACAGGAACATCCCCTTGGTTTTAGTCTGTTGCCAGAAAAGTTTTCATTAAGGGAATTACAGAATTTGTATGAAGCCATATTAGGTGTAACACTAGACAGGAGAAATTTTCGCAAAAAATTTGCTTCGATGGATCTGCTAATAGATATTGACGAGATGGAGCAGGATGTTCCCCACAGACCGGGTAAATTGTACAAGTTTAATTTTGAGAAATACGAAAAGAATAAACGTAAATGGGTAGGTATTGATTTCTGATATGCCTTCTAACAGGCATTATCCTGTTTAAATAGGTAAATTCAGAAAAGTATGCCCCCCTTCCATTACATTTACCGAATAACACAATCCTTATGTTACACTCCATGACTGGTTACGGAAGGGCCGAAGAAACACTGGCTGATAAAACCTACCTGGTAGAAATTAGGTCATTAAATGGAAAGCAATTTGATTTGCGTTTGAATATTCCTGCTTTGCTCAAGCCCTTTGAATTTGATATCAGGAGCCGCTTAAATGAGGGTTTGCTCAGGGGAAGTGTTGAGTGTAATATCAATATCAAGCAGAATGGAGCCAGTAAACCGGTTTCTATCAATACAGACCTTGCCAAAGCATACTTTGAACCAGTGGCTAAATTGGCAGCAGAATTGAATCTGCAAACGGGTGATATCCTGAGTACTTTATTGAAATTGCCGGATGTGATTACACCCTCTACCGAAATGCTTACTGATGAAGAATGGAGCTTTTTTGAGAAAGCCTTGGACAAAGCCATATCCTTATTGAATGAGCACCGGATGGACGAAGGGATGTCTATCGAAAAAGATCTTTTGTTACGCATCAGTAATATTGAAGCATTGCAAGACCAGATCGTGGTTCAGGAACCATCACGCAGAACTAAGATCAAAGATGGTTTGTTGAAAATTCTGGAAGAAAATGTAGGGAAAGAAAACTATGATGCCAACAGAATGGAGCAGGAGCTGATCTATTATATTGAAAAGATAGATATCAGTGAAGAACAGGTTCGATTAACAAACCATTGTAACTATTTCCGCACTATCCTTACCGAAAAAGAAGCAGGAAAAGGAAAAAAATTATCATTTATTCTGCAGGAAGTAGGCAGAGAGATTAATACAACCGGCTCAAAAGCATATGACTCCGTTATTCAAAAATCTGTTATTTTAATGAAAGACGAGCTGGAGAAAGCAAAGGAGCAAATCTTAAATGTTTTGTAAGTGTTTAGCATTAAAACCAAAAGAGAAAGGCTTTTTATATCTTTGTTCAAATCATTAATATTGAAATCTTTTTTTGGATACTTTTTAGTAGTCAGTTTGTTTACTTCCTGTAATACACTGGATGTTTTTGAAAAAACGGAAGCCTTTCCCAACCACCAATGGTCGTCTCTTACAAAACCATCTTTTACCTTTACCATAGAAGATACAGTATCAACCTATAATATTTTTGTAATTATCAGGCATGAAGATGCTTATCATTATAATAATCTCTGGCTAAATATTACTACCCAGGCACCTCAGGACAGTTTGAAAACACAGTTGGTTAATATCAAACTTGCGAATAATAAAAAAGGCTGGTTAGGAACTGGTATGGATGATGTGTTTGACCATCGGGCAAAAATTACCAGGAATCCTGTGAAACTTAAAAAAGGTAATTATACTTTCTTACTTCAGCAACAAATGCGCGAAGAACCCCTGTTATACATGTTGAATGCGGGCATAAGAGTAGAAAAAGTAAAACCATGAATTTTAGTAAACCACAAAAGCTTACCATAGTATCTTTAGTATACTGGGTTTTGTTGTTGTACATGGTAGCTGCATTGGCCTGGTGGTTTATTGCTTTGGAAAATCAGAACCAGGCTATTACATTGTTACGTTTACAGGAATTGAAAGAAGGGATTAATACTAATCGTAATTCCATTCAGAAAATAGAAGCCTTGAAGGAAAGAAAAACAGCACAATACATAGGCGAGGGCGTTACTTTTTTAGTATTAATATTGATTGGTGCAGTATTTGTTTTCAGGGCTACCAGAAGACAGTTAAGGTTGTCGCAACAGCAACAAAATTTTATGATGGCCATCACACACGAATTAAAAACCCCTATTGCCATCACCCAGTTGAACCTGGAAACATTGCAAAAGCGTCAATTAGGTGAAGAAACCAAACAGAAACTGATCAGTAATACCTTGCAGGAAGCAAACAGGTTAAATAATTTATGTAATAATGTTTTGTTTGCTTCACAACTGGATACGGGTGTTTATGCAGCTGCTGAACAACATTTGCATTTTACAGATATTGCAGAAAGCTGTGTGGATGATTTCAGAAGCAGATTTCCACAAAGAATTGTGCAGGAATCTATCGAACAGGATGTTTATATTAACGGGGAGCCCTTACTGATTCAGCTTCTTATCAGTAACTTGATAGAAAATGCTAACAAATACTCTCCTAAGGAAAAACCTTTGCATGTAACATTATCTCAAAATGGCACAAGTATAAAACTGGATGTGGCTGATGAGGGTTTGGGTATTGCAGATCATGAGAAGAAAAAGATTTTCGACAAGTTTTATCGTATCGGAAATGAAAATACCCGGCGGGCGAAAGGAACAGGTCTCGGACTTTACCTTTGCTATAAGATTGCAGAAAAACATCATGCCAGTATTGAAGTGAGGGATAACATACCTTCAGGCAGTATTTTTACCGTAATTTTTCGCAAAGCATGAAAAAATATTTAGCCAATATATTAGTGGTGGAGGATGAAGAGCACCTGCATGAGGCACTCAAACTCAACCTGGAATTGGAGGGTTATGAAGTAAGTTCTGCTTTTGATGGTGTAGAAGCCTTACAAAAGTTTCACAACGAATACTTCGACCTGATTATTTTGGATATCATGTTGCCCGAAATGGATGGCATAACCGTTACAGAAACCATCAGGCTTACCAATACTGAAATCCCTATTTTAATATTGAGTGCAAAAAATACAGGTAATGATAGGGTTTTGGGGTTAAAGAAAGGCGCTGATGATTACCTTACCAAACCCTTTAATCTGGAAGAATTATTGCTTCGTGTTGATAAACTGATCAAGAAGAACAAACTGATCCAGGTAAAAGACAGCGTGGGCGAAATATACACTTTTGGTAAAAACACCATCGACTTTAAAGCGCAGGAAGCCAAGACCTGGAACGGACAAGTGATAGAATTAAGTAAGAAGGAAGCGATGCTGTTAAAACTACTAATTGAGAACAAAGGGGAAGTAGTTACGCGAGAAAAAATTTTACAATCCGTTTGGGGTTACAATGTATACCCTACAACCCGCACCATTGATAATTTTATATTGAGCTATCGGAAATACTTTGAATCTGATAGCAGAAAGCCACGTTACTTCCATTCTGTAAGAGGGGTGGGGTATAAGTTCACGGACTAAATACCCTGATAAATGAAATGTTTTTGGCTTTGAATTTCCCTTAATTAACAATAATCTAAATGGAAAATCGTTTCCATTTTAAAACAGGTATACATGTCGCTACAATCACTGATCGATTTTTTGGAGCCCGTAAACATAGCCCAGATTTCCAATGACGAGGGATTTAAAGACAACCAATTAGGCAAACATATTGCTGTATATGATGAAAGTTTCCCCGATCTAACACAGGCAGACATGGTATTGGTTGGATGTGGTGAAATGAGGGGTGCCGGACTGCAATTTACAGGTACGGATTCTCCCGATGCTATTCGTTCTGCTTTCTATGCACTTTTTCACTGGCATACAGAAGTTACGGTTGCAGATATTGGTAATGTAAAATGCGGCGCTACACTTAACGATAGTTATGCTGCGCTGAAAACAGTGGTAAAAGAATTGATAGAACTGGGTAAAAAAGTTGTCATCATTGGTGGATCGCACGACAATATCCTTGCGCAATACCAGGCTTATGGTGCACTAAATAAGATTATTGATGTAGCTAATGTAGATGCCAGAATTGATCTTGACATGGAAAGCCCTTTACCTTCAGATAATTTTCTGGTAGAATTGTTTACCGGGGTGCCCAATTTTCTCAGGCATTATACCCATATTGGTTTCCAGAGCTACTTCATGCATCCTCAAATGCTAGAAACCATTCACAAACTTGGGTTCGATTGTTTTCGGGTTGGGAAAGTAAAAGAAGCCCTGGATGAAATGGAACCTCCTATCAGAAACAGCGATCTATTCGGCATTGATATCGCCGCTATCCAGCATGCACATGCACCAGCCAATCACCTAAGCCCTAATGGTTTTACCGGTGAAGAAGTTTGTACCCTCATGCAATATGCAGGCATGAGCAGTCATTGCAGCAGCATCGGGATATTCGGGTATATACCTGAACTGGATCAGCATAATCTTACGGCTAAGCAGATCTCTCATATGTTATGGTATGTGATGGATGGAATTTATAAAGGTAAAAATGAAGCTTCGCTGGATAACCGTTCGGCTTTTGATGAATTCCATATTGTATTTGCAGAGATCGATACGGTTTTTCTCCGCAGCAAACGTACAGGCCGCTGGTGGATGCAGTTACATGATGGTAAATATGAGGCCTGCACTTACCAGGATTACCTCACAGCCGGTAGAAATGATATTCCCGAAAGATGGATGCGGGCAGTGGAAAGAAGCTAGATTTTTTAAGTTAAAAATTAATAGTTAAAAATTAATAGTTTAGCAATTGAAATACTTTTAACTATTCACTATTAACTTTTAACTCCAATCCTAACCCTCTCCCCAAATTATCATGCATAGTCAAAAACAAAACATAGTTCTTGTCATAATGGTTTTATGCAGCTTTTCTTGCAGCATGCAGAAAAAGATCTCTCAGGATGCAAAAGCTAGTATGCTTGGTAATCCTGACTTTGCACCGGCACATGTGGGCATCAGTTTGTACGATCCTGCAACACAACAATATTTATATAATTACCAGGCAGATAAAATGTTTGTTCCTGCAAGCAATACCAAACTCTTCAGTTGCTATGTTGCGATGAAATACCTGGGCGATAGTTTGTTGGCGATCAGATATGTAGATAAAGGCAATGGCACTATCGAAGTGGAAGCGAATGGTGACCCTACTTTTATGCATCCCGATTTTCCGGTTCAGCCGGTTGCTGCATTTCTCAAAAAACAAAAAAGGATTTTATTAACCGATGATAACTGGAAGGATAATGCATTGGGTGCCGGTTGGGCCTGGGATGATTATAATAGTGATTACATGGCTGAAAGAAGTATGATGCCCATCTATGGTAATGTGGTCAGTTTTTCCATGAAACCAGGTTTTAAAGCGTTGCCCTCTAGTTTCCAGAAACCTTTGGAAGATGCGGTTGCAAAAACGAATGGATCTTTCAATGTTCAAAGAGATTTTGGTACCAATAATTTCACTGTAAAACCATCACGAAATAAATTTACGGCAACAGATATTCCTATGTATACTTCCGGAAATCAGGCATTGTTGCAGATGCTGAAGGATACGCTTCAAAACAATGTGGAGTTGGTCCATTTTAAAATTGATCGTTGGCCGGATGTAGTCAAATTGTATTCGCAACCTACCGATTCCATGCTAAAGATCATGATGCACCGTAGTGATAATTTCTTTGCTGAACAATGTTTATTAATGGCCAGCAATGATAAACTTGGATTCATGAGCACATCCAGGATCATTGATACCTTATTAAAAACGGATCTAAGTGATCTTCCTCAAAAGCCTAAATGGGTAGATGGAAGTGGCTTAAGCCGTTATAATTTATTCTCCCCACAGGATATGGTAGCCATTCTGAATAAAATGAAGAATGAATTCAGCTGGCAAAGAATCACATCCATCCTGGAAACCGGCGGAACGGGCACTATCAGTAGCTATTATAAAAATTATGCAGGTCGTATCTATGCTAAAACTGGTACCCTCAGTAACCATGTTGCCTTAAGCGGTTATATCATCACCCAAAAAGGCAGGCTCCTGATTTTTTCAACTTTGGTCAATGCCCATCAAACTTCCGCCGCAAACATCCGGAAAGGAATTGAACAGTTTTTAACTACAGTAATGGATAAGTATTGAATGTTGAATATTGAACAAGAAATGTAGAATTTTGAGTTGAATGATGAATTTTTAATGTTCAATTGCATTAAAATTTCAACATTCAAAATTTCCTTCA
>CALRUV010000201.1:0-6709 GCA_943371455.1 Chitinophaga pinensis
TGTTTACTGCTACATTATTTGATTTTAAAAAGTAAGGGCTGCCGTTGGCAGCCCTCTTCTGCATACCCCCCGGTATGTGTTCGGGATGAACATCTTTATAGATTTCTCAGGTAATTAATGATGCTGGATAAATTTGTTTTAGATGGCACGATAGTATAACTGGTAACTGTTGCCACACTGCTTATTTCCCTTACGCCCAAATAATAATCACCTCCAATTTTTGATAAGGAAATCAATTTTAAGGAAGCCCTTAATGGAATATTCCCGGTATTGAATGAACGTGAAGGATAGTCACCTCTTAAATTGACTACTGTTTTTTGGTTATTGAATACCGCAAAAACAGCCGTATTTTTATTGGTAAAATTGGGTGAAAGGATAGCTGTCACTTTGGTTTTAGGTAAAGTAGTGTCTGTATACTTTTCGGCCAATAACCAACGCAAATTGAGTGAACTCATTTCATATCCCCTGTAAGAAGGTACTAATGGGTTGTTACTGATCTTTTCCCAGGTTTTTAAGTGAGTGGTATCAAAATCACGCACCCAAAAAAAGGAAGTATCTATGCCTTTGGGTGGAACAGGAAAACCTTCTTTGCCGTAAAAAGTCTGCATATTTATTTTAGGAGAATCAACATCATTGAATTTAATGTTGAACTTAGAATTAGGCAATAACGTCAATTCTTTACCATCTCTTAACACCCTGATAAAATAGCCCCCGCCTGATTCTAACAAAGCGCCATTATTGGCAACCGTTGGTCTGAATGCCCTTACCAGGTCTCCTTTTCTTTTCAATGACATGATCTCCAGGATTGAATTTCCGGATGGAACGGCAACCCCTCCAGTTCCTGGGAAAACCAGTATGCCTGGCTGAAAGTCAATTTCCAAACTATCCCCATATTTAAAATTCCTACCTACACTCACGTCAAATGAATCAATGAAAACGGATGGTTTTAAATTATCAAAAAGTTCGTGAACAGAATGGGTATTGCTTACATTTCTAACCCAGATAGTATCATTCAAGGGATGCCCGGTGTATAGGTTGAAGTTGTCGGAAACTTCCTTCTTGCAGGCTGAAAAAAACAGCATGCTCAAACAACCGGTTATGAATAATAATCTTTTCATATTTTTTTACTTGCCCTCTTAATTAGATACACAGGTATCATTTTTTGCTGCCTCTTATTGTCTGTTTAAATTTATCCGCAACCCTACTGAAACCCCGGCTACATTGAATTTCTGACTATACTTAGCCTGTGAATTGGTCATATTGTTCAGATTGTACCGGAAATAGGGTTCTACAAAAACTTGCATATCATCGCTTAGTTTCTTAACTACATTGATGCTGCCATATAAGCCTAATCCTATATTGGTTTTATATTGACCATTCCCGGTTTTATCAATGGGCACTGTTGCCAATGTGCTATCCAGCATTACGCCCTGGTACCAACTGGATACATTGACTATTACCCCTGCATTAACGCCAAATTTCAAGTCCTCAGATCCAAACTGATAACCAACTGTTAATGGGATATCCAGTGTCCTGTAGCGGTTTTTAACTGTATTATTTTTAAAACCGATCTGCTGTAATGTGCTGGTGTCATTTACGATCACCGTGTCACCTGGCGCACGAATGATTGTTCGAACGGTAACAACGGTGGTGGTTTTTACTTCATTCTCTGTGCGGTAAACATATTTTTGATTGATCTGAGAATAGTGAACACCGAGTTTCAATAATAAATTTTCATTCAAAGGTTTTACCAACCTCAAACCTCCGGAATAGCTTACCTGGCTGCTTTCGCTGCTGTCTTTCGTTAGCATATATTTTGCGGAAGCAGATCCATTATTTACAGATAAGAACGGTATATCAACAGAACTATAAGGTTCGAGAAACCATTCTGTGTTATGATTTTTTTGGTCAGAAGGACAGATAATCACGTTTTTAAATTGGCTGGTATGGTTTACCGTGCTTAACTTTTTATCAGAAAAATTTATCCCGGTATTTCCTTTTTGCATTCCAAAAGGGATAGGTGCAGCAGATAACAGGTTGCTTTGATAAGGCTCTATGAATTCAAAATTGTTATCCGCTGTATTTGTCTGGTCTTTTTTATCTGCGGGACTCATTTTTTGATCCATTGAAATGGTATTCCCTTGTTTTTTGCCTATAACAGTGATGTTTGAAGTAGTTAGATTTTGTTCGTCCTCTTTTCTTAAGTAGTTATTGCCTGCATTGGAAGTAGGGGGTATAGATCTATTCTTGGCTATTCCAGGATTATTCAAAGAAGGTGGATCTGCTGCTGTACTATTTTTTTCAATTACAGCGGGTACAATACTTGCATCTGTTTGATTACCTGAAGCTGTTTGATCATTGGAAGATTTTGCAGCAGTAGGCACTTTAATCTCAGATACTGCTTTTCCATTGCCTCTTTGAAGGAACAAATACCCCCCTAATGATCCACTGAAAAGCATGGCTATGAATAGCATAGCGGCTGCTGGTCTTCTAAAGAGATACCCAATCTTTCGATCCTCTTCTTCAACAGGTTTTACTTTATCCCATAATCCAACTGGCACTGGTGCAACATGATCTATCAGTTTGCCTGCAACAAATTGATCAAATTGACCGTCCGTTACTTTATCCCATAATCCGGCAGGTACAGCAGCTGTAGTATTTAATAATTTATCCGAAACAAATTGGTCGAACTGACCATCAGTGATCTTATCCCATAAACCTGCAGGAAGGGGAGCCGTGTTGTTAAATAATTTTCCGGAAACAAATTCATCAAACTGACCGTCTGTGATCTTTTCCCATAGTCCGGTTGGAACAGGAGCAATATGATCTTTGAATGAATTTCCGATAAAGCTGTCAAATTGCGTGTCCTTCAGTTTATCCCAAAGTCCGGAAGGCACAGGTGCCTCATGGTCCTTGAGTTTATCATTGAAGAAATCATCAAATTGGCTATCGATCATTCTATACAGCAATTTTTTGCAATTGTAATATTTGGTGTTGTAACATTTTTCTAGCTTTTACCAGCTGACTTCTGCTGGTGCCAGCCTGTATATGTAACATTTCGGCTATTTCTTCGTGACTATATCCTTCCACTACATTCAGGTTAAAAACCAGTCGATATCCGTCTGGCAATTGGTTAATCAGTTTCAGCAGGTCATCTTCTCCCAAATGCTGGTAAGCCTGGGCTTCTATTTTTGGGGTATGGATGCTATTGTCATCAATATCCTTAAAATGAAGCTTTTTCTTTTCCAGGTGCCTGATTGCTGTGTTAACAACAATCCGCCTGATCCAGCCTTCAAAAGCACCTTCAAATTTAAATTGACCGATGTATTGGAAAACTTTGATAAAAGCATCCTGGATCATATCCTCCGCCTCCATGGTATCGTTGGCATAGCGAAGACATACACTCATCATCTTGCCTGCATACTTATCAAATAGTATACGCTGACAACGGGCATCCTGGTTGATGCAACCTCTAATAATTTCGTATTCTTCTGTCACCAAGGTGTTTGGTTTAGGTAGTTTGGTAATAAATAGATACCCTTACAACAGCTATCGTTGCCCGGTTTATATTTTTTTTAACAATACGGCTATATGAAAAAATCCTGCAGCCAGGGCTTACAGGACGTTCAAAATTAAGAAGTTATACGATTATACCTTTAAAAATTGGTCGTGAATATAATCTACCACATTAACCAGACTACCTGTTTCGCGATAAACTGCCAATTGTCTGTCTGCTCCGGTTCCATGCTCAAACATTTTAGTAACATGGTTAATCATATCGCGGCTACCCAGTTCATCCACTACATCATCTACAAAATCAAGGAGCTCATAAATAAGTGATTGGGTATTTACCTCAATTTCCTTGCCAAAATCAATCAGGGTTCCATCAATACCATACCTGCTTGCCCGCCATTTGTTTTCATTAATGAGGGAGCGAGAGTAAATCATAAAATTGAGGTTCTGCCCCCTTAATTTGTAGATTTTAGCACAAATTGCCTGAAATAAGGCTGCAATAGTGATGGTTTCATTAATGGTCATAGGTACATCACAGATCCTAAATTCTACGGTATTGAAGAAAGGGTGTACCCTTAGATCCCACCAGATCTTTTTAGCATTATCTATACATTTTGTTTTAATCAGCAGATTCACATAACTCTCATAGGCCTCAATATTTTCAAAATAATCCGGTATTCCTGTTCTGGGAAACTTATCAAAAACCTTAGTGCGGAATGATTTGTAGCCTGTATCCCTTCCTTCCCAGAATGGAGAGTTGGTGCTGAGTGCATACACATGTGGTAAAAAATACCTGGCAGTATTGGCAATATGTATGGCCATTTTCCTGTCTTCCATACCCACATGTACATGCAGACCAAAGATCAGGTTACTGCGGGCAGCTTCCTGCAATTCATTTACAATTTCATTATAACGAACATGGTCAGTAATTAACTGCTTTTCCCAATGGCTAAAAGGGTGTGTACCGGAAGCTCCAATCCATAGGCCCAGGTCATTGGCAATCTTTGCAATATTGCCCCTTAAAGAAGCCACGTCTTTATAAGCTTCTTCAATATTGGCACAGATATCAGTGCCTACTTCCACAACCGCCTGGTGCATTTCGGCCTTCACTTTGTCTTTCAGGATTTTCTGGCCTTCCAGTACAATTTTCTGTTCATGGCTTCTTAATTCCCTCGAATGCGGATCCAGTACCATGTACTCTTCTTCTACGCCTAATGTAAAATGCTTATAGTTGATATTACCCATGACAGCGCTTTATTTTCTGAGGTATTTTATTGTTTTATGTCAATTTACAGATGGTATCCTATCAATAAAGTGCCTGACCATTACTGCCTCTTTTGATATATTCTCCCCATGTTAGGTTGTCGGCACCATCAACCTGTGCTTCTGCTTTTTCTATCGCATAATTTGCTGCGGTTTCTACTACCCAGTTAAAGTTATCCTGTCCTACGCTCTTTATATCAGCATCAGGTGCAGGGTTACAAAAATCTATGGCATAAGGAACACCATCCCTTAAAGCCAATTCTACTGTATTAAAATCATAACCAAGGTATTTATTGATCCGTAAAACAATATCTTCCATCATGTTCAACTTTTCTGCGGATGGCTTAAAATCTGCTACATAGCGCAGGTGGTGTGGGTTTCGTGGTTCGTATGACATGATCCGAACATGCTTTCCACCTATACAATAACAGCGGTAATATTCTTCAAATACAATTTCTTCCTGAAGCAACATCACCAGTTGGTTGGTTTCACCATGCTTCTCAAAAAAGTCATCCATATCAGTAAGTCTGTAAACATTTTTCCACCCCCCGCCAGCAAAAGGTTTCATATAAGCGGGAAACCCTACATAGTTAAAAATACCTTCCCAATCTAAAGGGTAGGCCAGGTTGCTGAATGACTGATCAGAAGTATCTGTGGGCAAATCACGTGAAGGCAAAATCACCGTTTTAGGAACCGGTACATCTATTTTGGTAGCCAAACAATTGTTGAAGAATTTTTCATCTGCACTCCACCAAAATGGGTTGTTGATCACTGCTGTGCCGCATAAGGCTGCATTCTTGAGAAAAGCGCGGTAGAAAGGGATGTCCTGACTGATACGATCAAGTATTACCGAATAACCGCTGCTCTCGCCCTGCATCACTTTGTCGATGCGAACGGGTTCAGCCGAAATACCCGGAATATTTTTGCTGTTGATACGTTCAACAAATGCCATAGGGAAGCTGCGTTCCTGTCCAAATAAAATACCAATTTTTTTCATAAACAATATTTAATAAAGTGAATTGCCCATAATATTTTTTAATCCCTGTCAATTTAAGGAAACCGTTTTGAAATATGAAAAAAGCCCTGAATTATTTATTATTTGTAGTGACTGGCTGAAGAAAAAGGGGAATAATCCTTGAAAGTACACAGCAGGAACTCAATTCTTTTATAGCTGTAGTTACTAAAATTTTCCAATTCTCACTATGTGGAGATTTCCTTCCTCATTTTTGTTGCCATTATATTATTTTTAAATCATGGATCATACAAAAACAAAGCATTCCAAACTTACCAACATTACTACCAATCAGTACAGTATTCATTCAGAATATTTGGAAAGGGACGTATTGTTTGATGTTTATTATCCGAACCATACAAAAGTTAAAGAACAGGTGAGCCTGCTATTACTCAATGATGGCCAGGATCTGATAAAAATGCCATTTGATGAAATGCTGGATGAACTCATAGGGGAAAATGAAATTGAGCCACCGGTTTGTATTGGAATTCATTGCGGGCATGAAAGAAAAATGGAATATGGAACTGCTTACTCTGCCGATTATGAGGGTAGGGGCGCAAAAGCCGGATTATACACCAAATTTATTTTCGAGGAGCTAATGCCTTTTGTGCGTAAAACTTATCATACGCCATCTTTTAAGGATAAATCCTATGCCGGCTTTTCATTAGGCGGTTTGAGTGCTTTGGATATCGTTTGGAACCATGCCAATGAATTTAATAAAGTAGGTATTTTTAGCGGGTCATTGTGGTGGCGGAGAAAAGGATATGATGATGGGTATGAAGATGAAACAGACAGGCTGATGCATTTGCAAATACGCAAAGGTGTCTTTCATCCCTGGTTACGTTTTTTTATTGAATGCGGAGAATTGGATGAAAAAGCAGATAGAAACCAGAATGGTATTATCGATTCCATTGATGATGC
>CALRUV010000202.1:0-6603 GCA_943371455.1 Chitinophaga pinensis
AAGGCCCACCTGCAGATGGAGTAGTTAATTTAAGCCGCCAATTTCCATTTTCATCTGATATTACTTTATTACTATTACCCCAAGTTCCAGAAACTATTATTTTTGTTTTAGGTTTATCAGTTCCCCAAATAGATGCTTCTGCTTTTTGCTGTAGCACCATGCTATCACTAAAAAAAGCAGGTAGACTAGTTTGCGAATAAATCTGAGTAACCATAATTGTAAAAAATACGGTTACAAATAAAAAAAGTACTCTCATTTTATAAAATTTAATTATTTGCTCTTAAATACTCTGATATAATCAATGTACGACTTATCTATGCCCCCATTCTGAATAAACTCATTTTTACGAATATCGCCATCCAACCAATTGTTTTCACCAAAACAACTACCAGAGAAATAAATAAAATGGGCTACATGTGGTATTAATTTAGGATCTGTTACCTGCCTGACCATCTTGCCATCGAAGTAAAATTTTAAATAAGACGGTGTCCATTCAAATCCATAAACATGGTATTCCTTATCGTGTATGCCAGGGGCTTTTACCAAAGCACCGTTTGATTTGTGGGCTGGTTTTCCGTAACCATCCCAATGTAAGCCCAATGAATAGGCATCAGCTTTATTACCTTCAACAATGTCTATTTCAGCGCCATCTTTTGCGGTACCATCTACTCCCTCATGTGCTTTCATCCCGATTCCTTCCGGCATCATCCAGAATGCCATTTGATGACCATTGGGTTTTACAATGTGCATCCTGCATTCGAGAAATCCATAAGTAGGCGCATATTTCCCTTTGGAATTAAATCTGCCCGCATGATAAGCAGTATCGCTTATAGTTGCTTTACTATAGTAGATATACATATTACCATTTTTTTCTTCTACTTGATTTTTATCCGCATAAAGTGTTACGTCAATTCTTTTTTTAATGCCGTTTTCTATATTCCACTTCATCGTATCAACTTTGCCATCATTGAATTCATCAGAAAAACTAAGTTTCCAATTACCCGATGAATGCGGTAAGGCAGAGGAGTCAGGAAGAATTAGAGGAAGCGCATTCATTGGGCTTTGCGGATCAACAAAAGATAGTTTTGCTAATTTGTTTTCCTTGAAAATAGAATAGTTCCATGCATCTTTCCATGTAATAGACATTTTATCCTCGCTAAAATCTATAGGCAACCATATATATCTTCCTGTAATCGGATTTTCAGGTTTCCATATATCAAATAAGGCGATATAGGCATCCTTAATTCCCTGAACCGGAATAATGTATGATGATTGTGCACCATAGGTTTTCTCCACACCCAGGCTATCAATAGGATTATAACCACTGCAGGGATTTCCTTGAAAATCCCATTTACCTAAAATATTTTTTGTTGTATAATAACGGGCAATATTGGGTTTCCAGCCGGTTGAACCAGATCCCAGCAAATGATAAACACCCTTTCTTTTTATAACTGCCGGTGCTTCTGTATGCGATTCTATTCCTTCCCCAAGCTGGTAATTGCCTTGCGGATAATAATAGTCACTATCCAACTTGCCAATTACAAAAACATGGTCTGGCTTGCGCACTGCTAAATGATATAGGCTACCATCATCGTCTTTAAACATAGAAAAATCACCTGATCCCTTAGGTGATCCACCCCCATGAAACTTGTGGTGATAGGTAAAAGGACCGGTTGGTTTTTTTGCTACAGCTACTCCCACATTACTTGTTTCGTAACCCACCCCTCTCAGGTAAAGTTTAAAATAAGCTACAAATTCTTTGTTCTTTTCATTGTACACTACTTTGGGTCTTTCCAGTATGCAACCATAAGAAAGGTCGCTTGTGGTATCTGTAAATGAAACAGATAATACCAGACCTTCGTCTTTCCAATTCATTAGATCCTTTGATGAGTAGCAATGAATTCCGCCATCAGCAAACTTTGCTTCTGATTTTCCTTCTAGCTTATGTTCGCCATACCAGTAATAAGTTCCTTCAAAAAAAACAACACCTCCTCCATGCGCATTTATAGGAATATTTTTGTTGTCTGGCCAAATTTGAGCAGGTTTAAAATCGGTCCTTTTTACTTTGGGTGGCTGTGCCTTAATTGTACCGGCACAATTTATTAGAATTGCGAAAATTAAAAGATAAAATAATTTCATTGCTTTAATATTTTTAGTAAGCCATTCCATAATATTCTTCTATTTTTTAATATACAGGTTCATTAAGCGTGATCTCCAGTATGGTTGTTGAAGGATTCAATGAATAATCTACCCCACTAATAGTGATTGTATTGTTTTTATTTTTAACCCATACAAGCTCCTTCCCATCATAAAGATTGATCACTTTAGTAATCTTTTTATTCCCTATAGATTGTGTTGTAAACTTGCCGGATTTTAATTCACGGTATCCTTCATAAACATGACAGTAAATTTTATGATCGTTAAAAGTAAAACCGTATTCGCCAAAAAGTGGCTGCCAGGGTCCTCCTCTTGTACTATAAATACCCTTGCCAACTTTTGATAACCAATTACCCATTTTAAGTAATACATCTTGCTGATTTTGCGGAATCACGCCTTCTCTGTCTGGAGCCACATTAAGTAATAAATTAATATTCCTAACTACACAATTAGACAAAAAGACAACTACTTCTTCAAAGCTAAACACCTTTGAATTGGGTCTGTATCCCCAACCTCCTTTTTGAAGGCTAACACATTTTTCGCCATTTTGCTCATAGCGAATATTTCCGGTTGTAGAAGACCCGCCTTCTTCTGCATGTACATCTCCAACCCACGAAAAACGTTCGTTTACCACCATATCGGGTTGGAATTTGCGAACCATTCCCATTATACCAAGTGCCTTTCCGGTTGCTACCTCTTTTGTTATGTACTTATCATATATTGGCCATTCATTATTCGGATTTTGGTATTTTCCCGGATCCCAAAAAGCGCTCTCTAATTCTCTATTGATAGTTTGACTTAACCAACCGCCATCCCAAAACATATAATCAATCTTGCCATAATCTTTAAGAAGCGTTGTAACTTGTTCATACACTTCTTCTTTCATGCCCCTTGCATCTTCTTTATGCCAAGATGCCGTTTTATATCCCCAAACATTTGGTTTACAATCTTTCCCAGTTACATCGTAATAGCCCGGGTAACGCCAACTCATTGGAGAATAATACAAACCCACGTGAATACCAGAAGCCCTAACAGCATCTGTATATTCTTTTATTAAATCGCGTCCTAGATCCTTTTTGCTTGTCCAGCCACTTGGGTGTTTACTATCAAACAATGCAAACCCATCATGATGTCTTGAGGTTAGTGCCATATACTTCATACCTGCTTGTTTGGCTAATTTTGCCCATTCGGTAGGATTAAATTTAGTGGCTGTAAATCCTTTTTCAGCATCCCTTGCCCTTCGTTGGTAATATTCATGACCCCATACCTCTTGGTGCCGCACCCATTCACTCCCTTCGGGCATAGCTGCATAAACTCCCCAATGAATAAACATGCCAAATTTATCATTCAAGAACCAATCCATTTTTTTATCAGGTAATTGAGTTACTCCATTATCTTCCTTCAGTATTCGTTTGGGTATTTGTACAAATTCTTGCAATTGAGGATTTGGTGCTTCGCCCAAATATGTTAACTCAATTTGATCTGCATAAACGCTACCATTTCCTGAAGGATGGATAAATGATATTAATAAATCCTTCGAACTAAAAGCAGTTTGAAATTCAATACTTACTTTAGTGTATTCGGTAAGAGAACTGGAAACAGATTTTGCCGCCCCTCCATAATCACTTACCATAAACTGAACCTCTTCAGCTCCTGATTCTGTTTTAACGTAGGCTGAAATTCTATATAAACTATTGGATTTTATTTTGGTTTCTTGTCTGCAGAAAGCTCTTTCCGGACCAATTTTAACAGCATATTGACCGGTATATGCTACTTTGGTTATGGCAGAATACCTGGTACTCCAATGTTTCCAGCCTTCCAAATTCCCTGTTTCAAAACCAGCATTTGTAATTAAATGCGTATTGTTCTCAACTGAAGTTTTAGCTGTTTGTGCATATAAGGGTAATTGCAGTATTAACAATAATGCAATGGTTAATACATTCCTGTTTGATAGAGTATCAACTTTCATTTTTATAAATTAAAAAGAAAAAATAATTTGATTGCCTTAACATTATATTGTTTCTACATCTATTTCAACGGTATCTGCACATTGTACGAATGCCCCAGCGTTTCATTTACCGCACAAAGCAAGGCCACCAGTTTGCCATTTTCGAAGAACAACTGCGGCCTTTCTAACGCTTCCAGTTTTTTTGTGGTACCATCTGCCCATTTAATATTTAAATCGGATACCAGCGGATGTTTGGCCAGTTTCCAATCCAGTCCGTCAAGCGAATAAAAAAGCACCAGGCTGCGGCCAGCATTGGTAAAAGCGCCTTTCATATCTTTCACAATGGCATAATAACAGTTATCCTGGTACCACACAAAAGGGTCCTCAGCAGGAAAGTCCACATTTTCAGCAGTAAAAATGGGTTTGTTTTGTTTCACGAATGGCCCTTCCGGTTTTTCGGCAATGGCCGTGAGATGCACAACAGGGCCACCAAATGGCTGTGGCTTTTTACGGGCCACTGCTTTGTAAACCATCAGGAAACGGCCATCGGGCATCTGGGTAACCGAGGGATTGGCCACCATCTGGGCATCGTGGGCGGCAGTATCTTTTGAAATATCAATGATTGGCCGATCGAACTGTTTCCATGGTCCGTTTGGGTCATCAGCAATGGCAACCCCAATGCGCTGGTTGTTGCGGTGTGTCCAGTTCAATTGCGGACTGGTAATTTTACCATCGCCAAAATTACCGGCGTAGTAGAGGTAATATTTTCCATAGAAGAAATGAATCGTTGGATTGTGTGTGTACATGCCATCCCAATATTTAGCGCCCCGATGAGGCAACGCAAGATCTTTAAACTGAAAAGGGCCAAAAGGCGAATCAGAAACGGCATGCGCAACCTCAGAACTGGTTACCCAAGCCAACATTCCATACTTACGTGGCCATCGGGAATAAAAGAGATGATATTTATGGTCGATGTGCGACTTAACCAGCGTACCGCACCAGGTGTAAGCGGTATCGTTAATGAATTTTGCCGACTTTGGTATGGGTTGAATCATACTCCTGATGTTTAAATCCTGCGCTTGGGCATGAACTATCCCAAATAATAATGCATTACAAATTAATACCGCTGTTTTTAATTTGATGAGGTCTTTCATCCTTATTTAGTATTGTTGTTTTGAAATGCTAAATAAATTAAACCATGGTTTTTTACTACAACGAAAACAACGATTTTTTTTAGCACTTTGACAATTTTTGTATTCCACCAAATTTCAAAATCAACCATCCAACAGGATGCAGAAAAGCCATGATAATAAACCACCATGCATAACCTTGACCCTGTACTGCATCTAAAATGGGACTAAGCAAAGCATGTAACCCTTTATCTAAAAATCCGGTTGCTTTTGTAGAAGGTCCGGAAACCATTGCCGCAACTATTGTATTCATCATTATGCCTCCAATGGTACTGCCAGCTGCTACAATACTAAAAACAGTGCCCAGTGAATGTTTTGGTACTACATCCAGCACCAACGATGTGATATTAATTAACCAGGCCAGCGAAGCCATTACCGCACATAAAGTAATAGTCATTGCTAAATTCAACCCCGTTACCTGGCTGATAAATGGGGAAAGCGGCATGATGCAGGCGCAACCTAACATGACCCATAACCTGCTTTTTACTGGCGCTACACCTCTTTTTACAAGACGACCCGACAACCACCCGCCTAGTAAACTGCCAACACCGGCTGCCGCATAAATAATCCAGGTTATTTTTAATTGCTCTTGCGAAAGATGACGATCGCTACTTAAATATTTAGGAAACCAAAACTGGTAAAAATACCAAACAGGATCTGTTACCAATCTTCCAATAAGTAATAGCCAGGTACCCCTGAATAAAAATACTTGCTTCCACGACCAGGTATTTTCTTTGGCTGAATCTGCAGGGTCATCTGAAGCTGCATCATCGATAATAAGTGTGCGTTCTGCTTCAGTAATTAATTTTGATTTTTGGGGTTGCCGGTAAACCATTAGCCATGGAATCAGCCATACCAATCCTGCCAAACCGGTGAGTATAAAAGCCAGACGCCAGCCGGTTCCCTGCCCAAGCCAATCAGCAATAACAGGGAAAGTGGAAGTATAATTATACGTTGCGAGTGGAATTACAATATAAGGTGCTATTGTTGCACCAATGGTGGCTCCCATTGTATATAGGCCAATGGCAAATGCCCTCTCTTTTTTGGGGAACCATTCAGATACTGCCTTTGATGCAGCAGGCCAAATACCCGCTTCTCCTAAACCCAATGCAAATCTGTATGCACTTAGAGATGCAATACTATTTGCTGCAGCAGTGAAAGCATTAGCAATAGACCACCATGCTACAAAAATAAACATGCCTTTTCTTGTTCCCATTTTATCTGTAATGCGTCCACTCAATAAATATGCTAGGGTATATGCAACAAGAAAAATATTCACAACGTTGGCATAGTCTTGCTCATTCATAT
>CALRUV010000203.1:0-6556 GCA_943371455.1 Chitinophaga pinensis
TACTCATAGGCTCTTCGCCTACAAATGAAAAATCGAGACTGTTAAGATGAAGAATAACCTGGTTCTTTTTCAAAACGATAATGGGTGGAAGGTTTTTACCATTTTGCTGATGAATTATGGTACCGGGTAAACTGGGGTTGAGAAAACACTTTACCCACAATGGAATCTGTTTGTTTTGCAGGGGCTTGATGGTTTTCGGGTGGATCACCTGGGCACCATAAAATGCCATTTCTATCACTTCCGTAAAACTGAGTTCGCCAATCAAACTTGCATCAGGAAATTGTTTGGGGTCGGCGCTCATCACAGCTTCTACATCTTTCCAGATGGTTAGATTTTCAGCATTCAGAATATTGGCAAAGATGGCTGCAGAATAATCACTGCCTTCTCTTCCCAAAGTAGTGCTCTCATTATCATCCGTGCAGCCTATAAAACCTTGTGTGAGAAAAATACTGGGCTTGCTGTTTAAAGAAATAGCAGACTGAATTCTCTCCCTGGTTATTTCCCAATCAATGCCCGCATCCCTGAAATTATTATCTGTGCGGATCAGGTCTCTTACATCAAGCCATTGGTTAGAGACACCCGATTCATTTAAATAATGACTGATAATACAAGTACTCAGTAATTCGCCAATACACACGATCTGATCATAGTAATAATCAAATTCCCGCACAGGTTTATCATGCAATAGCCATTCGATCTCTGTAAAGAAATCTGTAAGCTGACTAAGGCAATCATTGAAGCGGGTAACCAGCAAATATTTGGATGTGGTGATATGGTTTTGTTTCACTGCCTGAAACAGGTGGAGGGCTTCTTCCTTATTTCCTGCAAAAAAGGATTCAGCTACTTTTTCCAGTGCATTGGTGGTTTTGCCCATGGCAGAAATGATAATGACCAAAGGACTTTGCTGGTGCATCTTTACAATAGATGTCAGGTTTTGGATTCTTTCTACATTGTTAACACTGGCGCCTCCAAATTTGAATACTTTCATTTTTTTGCTAGGTTTCTTTTTCCTTTTTTAGATAGATAATGGCTTCTGGCATCTTGGTACATATTCCCCAAAAACAATTATTATGGGATGAACTGACCAGAATATTGCAAAAATAATGAATACTCAGCAGCCTTCGAATATGAATGGTTAGCTTAAACCGATACATTATTTTAATAGAACCTTGTAAGATTGCTTCATTTACGCAAATCACGCTTTTCTGGTATAGTTGTTGACTTATCAGCTATAAAATAAACGCATGAAAAAAAGCCTTTTTTTAAAAACCATCCTGATATGCTCCTTTATCAATATTGCATACGCTTGCAGTCATGTTATCAAACCTGCCGCAGAATCCATCACCTATGAAGAATCTACTGTAAAGGGTGATTGGGAAAACGACATTTTACAAAATATCAAACAATACCGAAGGTCAAAAGGCCTATCTCCATTGAGATTAGTAAGGGTGGCTTCTCAAAAAGCTTTCCAGCACAGCAGAAATATGGCATCAAGGATTACAGGATTTGGACATGAAGGATTTGATAAGCGTATCACAGATATAAGGCAAAATTTAGGCAATGTTTCTGCTGCTGCCGAAAATGTGGCTTATGGAAAAATGAATGCAGATGCTGTGGTGAAAGGATGGATCAAAAGCGCCGGGCACCGTAAGAATATTGTGGGTAATTACCAGCTAACGGGTATTGGTGTTGCAAAAGATGCAAAAGGAATCCTGTTCTTTACCCAGATTTTCCTTCGTCAATAAAACTAAGCCGAAGTATTTTTGATACTTGTGTTTATTCCAAAATTTATCTTCCGGATAACAGGTCAGTTACTAACTTTATCCAAATGTTCTGAAGTATGAATATCAACAGGAATATCCTCACATTGGATGAATTTACACTAACACAATTAAGACAGTTTCCTACGGCAACAGGTGAGTTAAGCAGGCTCTTGCGTGATCTGGCATTGGCAGCCAAAAGAGTGAATGTTGAAGTTAATAAAGCAGGGTTGGTTGATATACTCGGTGATGCAGGTTCCGTTAATGTTCAGGGAGAAGATGTAAAAAAGCTCGACATTTTTGCCAACAACCAGTTCATGGGCGTACTTAAACATGGCATCAGTTGTGCTGGTATTGGCAGTGAAGAAATGGACGATTTTGTGGTATTTGATGATGAAGTAAGCAACCAAAGCAAATACGTTGTTTTATTCGACCCGCTTGACGGTAGCGGTAATATTGATGTAAATGTTTCTATCGGCACTATTTTCAGTGTTTACAAACGCGTTAGTGAATTGGGCAAACCCTGCACAGAAGCAGACTTTCTGCAACAGGGAAGTATGCAGGTAGCAGCGGGTTATGTAGTGTATGGTTCCAGCACCATGCTGGTATATGCCACCAGAAGAGGCGTAAACGGATTTACCCTCGATCCTTCCATTGGTGAATTCTCTTTGAGTCACCCCAATATTCAATGCCCGCCTACCGGTAAATTTTATTCTGTAAACCATGGAAATTTTTTCCAGTATGAGGAATCTGTCAGAAAATACATTGATGCCTGTCAGCGCAAAACAAAAGAGGATGGCGGTCCTTATACCCAAAGATATATTGGCAGTATGGTAGCTGATGTTCACCGAAACCTGATCAAAGGAGGCATTTTTATGTATCCTTCCACGCATGATAAACCAAAAGGTAAATTGCGCCTGTTATATGAAGCCAATCCTTTTGCATTTATTGTAGAAGTAGCGGGTGGTATGGCAACCAATGGCAAACAAAGAATATTAGACATTCAGCCAACAGAACTGCACCAAAGAACCTCTTTATTTATTGGCAGTAAACATATGATGGAAGAATATGAATCATTTTGTAACAAAGAATAATATGCGTATGAAAGTATTATTAATGAGCCTGATCGCTTGTTTCTGGGTATGTACTTCGGTTTCAGCCCAACAAAAAATGGAACCTGGGGGCATGAGTTATATCATCAATCCCAAACCCAATATGATTCTGTATCGAGACACATTGTATCGTGGCAGGAGAGAGTTTGAAGTATTGTTTTACAGAACAGGAAACCGTGAGCTGATCAGGTTATTGGATAAGCACCAGGCAAATAAGGTAGCCGGTCAATTTCTGGGTGTAACCGGTACCATTGCTACATTTCTGGGTATTGGTATGCTCACAGATGCGAATGTAAATAAAGGCATGGCATGGGCCATGTTAGGAAGCGGCTTTGCCGTTACATTAGCCGGTGGTTACCTAACTGTATTGGGTCAAAGAAATATGCTTACAGCTATAACTATATTTAACAAGCAACAAAAGAAAACGGCATTTGGTATTGGTGTTTCAGATAAACGGGCCGGACTGGTTCTTAATTTTTGATATGAACAGGATAATCATCAGTGTAAAAGATTTACATAAATCTTATGGCGATTTTGAAGCAGTCAAAGGAATCAGCTTTGAGGTGTATGAAGGGGAGATTTTTGGCCTGCTGGGTCCCAATGGTGCCGGTAAATCCACCACACTGGAAATCATGGAAACGCTTAGAACAAAATCTGGCGGGGAAGTAATAGTGGATGGATTTAATCTGGACAAATCACCTAATGACATAAAAAAGATCATAGGCGTTCAATTGCAGACCTCAGGCTTTTATCCCAGTTTAAACCTGGTTGAACTGATAGATTTGTTTGCCGGATTGTATAACCAGGAAGTAGATCCTTTAGCATTACTGGAAAAGGTGAACCTGCGTGACAAAGCAAAAGCAAAATATAAGGAAATGAGTGGGGGACAAAAGCAGCGGTTCTCCATTGCAACAACCCTGATCAATAAACCCAGGATCATTTTTTTGGATGAACCCACAACTGGCTTAGATCCGCAGGCAAGAAGAAATTTATGGGAACTGATTCGTTCAATCCGGAAACAAGGTACTACCGTTATTATCACAACCCATTATATGGATGAAGCAGAAGTATTATGCAATAGGGTAGCGATCATTGATAGTGGAAAAATCATTGCACTCAATTCGCCGGATAAACTTATAGATGAATTGGTGGCATCCGGTTTTGAAAAACCTAAGGAAGTAAAACAGGCCAACCTGGAAGATGTTTTTATCAGTATAACCGGACACCATTTGCGCGAAGAATCAGTTTAATTTTACAAACAACCAATATTTTATGATAAAAGATCCAAGCTATCCCATAGGAAAATATGCACCACAACCATTTTCAAAAGACCAGAAAGATAAGTGGTTACTGGATATAGAGTTTCTACCCCAGGAACTCGAAAATTCCCTGTTAAACCTTGATGCTGCTCAATTGCATACACCTTATAGAGAAGGTGGATGGACAGTAAGCCAATTGGTTCACCATGTTGCCGACAGTCACATGAACGCCTATATCCGTTTTAAACTGGGCTTAACGGAAGATAACCCTACTATCAAACCATACCTGGAAAAAGAATGGGCCAAAACACCCGATAATGAAGCAGTTCCTATTAATGTATCTGTTACATTATTACATGCTTTACACCAAAGATGGTTTGCCACTATTAAAGGAATGTCGGATGCTGACTGGAACAGAACGGTGTTTCATCCGGAATCTAAAAGAGAAATGACCCTATGGTTTTTATTGGGTCTTTATGCATGGCATGGCAAGCACCATACGGAACATATCAAAGTGTTGCGTGAAAAAATGGGTTGGAAATAAGTTTTAAAAGTACAGTACCAGGGTTGATGCTTATCAACGATAAATAAAAGGCACATGAGAAATTTGCAATGGGAAATGCTTTCCAGTAAATATGTTTACAAAGACAAGTGGCTGCAATTAAGGGCAGATAGTTGCCGATTTCCTGATGGTCGAATTATTGAACCCTATTATATTGTTGAATTACCCGATTGGTGCAATACGATTGTGGTTACCAAAGAAGAGAAGATCATACTGGTAAGGCAATATCGCTATCCTTTGGGTGCAGATACCTTTGAGTTACCTGGCGGCGTAAAAGAAAAAGACGAATTACCGGTTGAAGCAGCCAAAAGAGAAATGGAAGAAGAAACAGGTTATACATCAGATGACATGGAGTTATTGATGCAGCTATCACCCAATCCTGCCATTAATAACAATACAGCCTATTTTTTCCTGGCAAGGAATGCTGTTCCTATCCAGATTACCAACAGAGATTTTTATGAAGACATAGATGTGGTAACTTTTTCGAAAGAAGAGATCTGGAAGATGTTAAGCGAAAATAAGTTACAGCATGGTGTTCAGGTCGGGCCACTGTATGCTGCTTTTGTAAAGTTGGGCTGGTTGCAGTATCAACTCTGATGCATGATTGGCAATACCACTTCACCTACTAAAAAGACGCTACCACAAATCAAGATCAGGTCATTTTTATCTGCAGATGCCAAAGCCTCTGTCAATGCCTGATTTACATGGGAATAAGTTTTTCCTTTCAAGCCTATCAATGATCCTTTCAATTGCAAAGTTGCAGCATCCAGTGCTCGCGGAATTTGGGCCTGCGTAAAATAATAGTGGGCATGTGAAGGCAATAGAGCCAGAACAGGATCTATGTCCTTATCTTTTACCATACCTATAATGATATGTAATTGATGATAGGTAGAGAAAGCTAATTGTTCCTTTATTTGTGCCATACCATCCTGGTTATGGCCAACATCTAATATTACATTTGGGTGTGCATGTATTTGCTCCCATCTGCCATGTAACCCTGTTAGTTTTTTAACTTCTTTTAATGCTTTGTGTTTATGCAATGGCTGAATATCCCAACCTTTCAAAACCAGTTGCTCTGCGGTTTCCAGCACGGTAAGCAAATTTTTGGTTTGATAGATGCCGGGTAGGTCCAGCAGGTATTTGTGATGGGTATCTGTATGGCTGTCTACTACTTCAACTTGTAAATAAGGACCTTCCATTAACCATCCCGCTACATATTTTTTTTCTGTAACAAAATGAATGGGAGAGTCGATGGCTGCTTTTACAAATACGGGTTTTGTTTCGGGTAAGGTTTCACCAATTACAACGGGTATGCCACTTTTGATGATACCTGCTTTTTCAAAAGCTATTTTTTCTAAACTATCGCCCAGCATATTCATATGGTCCCAACCGATATTGGTGATCACTGATAACTCTGGCTGTATGATATTGGTACTATCAAGCCTTCCGCCCAAACCTACTTCTATCACGGCTATATCCACTTGTTCTTTTACAAAATAATCAAATGCCATCGCAACAGTGATCTCAAAAAACGAAGGTTCATATTCATCTATCAATGGTTGGATCCGTTCTGTAAAATCAATCACAAAAGCTTCCTCACACATTTGGCCATTCACTTTAATTCTTTCCCTAAAATCCTTCAGATGCGGAGACGTATATAATCCTGTTTTATAACCCGCAGTTTGCAGAATGGCGGCCAGCATATGGCTTGTAGAGCCTTTGCCATTGGTGCCTGCGATGTGGATGGTTTTGAGTTTGTTCTGCGGATCACCAATGGCTTTACAAATGGCAAGTGTATTGGTGAGGTCTTTTTTATAAGCGGCTGCACCAATGCGACTGAACATGGGCAGTTTATGGTAGAGA
>CALRUV010000204.1:0-6514 GCA_943371455.1 Chitinophaga pinensis
TGATATTTACCCAATCCGCATCACCACATAAGTAATCTGCATAGATTTTACAGAAAGCATGTGCATATAATCCCTGATCGAGCTTCTGAATGGCAGCATGTACTTCTTCTTTTTGGGCAGAAACACCGCGTTGAGCGTATAATGACATATTAAAAAAGAAAGATTAACAAATGGGTAATTTTTTATGAATGTGCAAAGGTAATAATTTATAAGGAGCAAGATTAGAGAAAATCCATCCCCTAATCCCATCTTTCAACATGCCAATACATTCATGAACATGCCACCTATTTCAAAATTTTCCAGTTTCCTGATTTACTGTCTTATTTTTGTGCCAATATGAAAGTGCATCGCGAATTAGCAGGTTCTTTGCCAGATTTTACAAAAGCTGTGCTAACTATTGGCACTTTTGATGGTGTGCATTTGGGTCATAAAAAAATCATTGCTCAGCTAAAAGAAGAAGCGGCATTGATTGGCGGAGAAACAGTTATCATCACTTTCCATCCTCATCCCAGAAAAATTATTTCTTCTGTACCAGGTGATATTCGATTGCTCACCACCTTAGATGAAAAAATAGACCTGTTGAAAGACGCCGGAATAGACCACCTGGTAGTGGTTCCTTTCGACCACCATTTTGCCAACCAGACTGCAGAACATTATGTAAAGGACTTTTTATACGCACATTTTAAACCGCATACCGTAATTGTTGGTTATGATCATCGTTTTGGTAAAGGAAGAGAAGGCGATTACCAACTGATGAAAAATTATGGAACTGAGATGGGTTTTGAGGTAAAAGAAATTTCTGAACAGATCATCGATGAAATTGTGATCAGTTCCACCAAGATAAGGCATGCTGTACAGGCAAATGATATTGCAACTGCCAATCAGTTCCTGGGCTATCCGTATTTTTTTGAAGGGACGGTTGTAGAGGGTAATAAATTGGGCAGGACCATTGGTTTTCCAACTGCCAATCTGCATATCTCGAGTGAAGAAAAACTGGTGCCAGGTAATGGGGTGTATGCTGTAACGGTTTGCTACGAAGGAAATAAACAGGAAGCTCTGAAAGGCATGATGAATATAGGTTTCAGACCAACAGTGGATGGCAAAAGAAGGGTAATTGAAGTAAATATTTTCAACTTTAAGGAAGATATTTATCACCAAAAATTACAAGTGCATGTTCACCAATATTTGCGCGGAGAAGTAAAATTTAATGGATTGGAAGAATTAAAATCGCAATTGGCAAACGACAGGGTAAATGCGGAGGCATTCTTTTTGTAAAATCAATACATCATTTTTACTGCCATCTCTTTCATCAACCCTGCATCTGAAGTGTTACCATCATTTACCCCCAAACCTCTTAGGTTGTATTGGTGCAGGAGCAGTAATATTTTTTCAACGCCCTGGAAATCGTATTTACGAGCTGCCCCCAGATAATCTTTCGCAAAATAAGGATTCACGCCAAGTGCAGATGCGATCGTTTTCTCATCCTGACTGCCCACACTATACACCATGTAAACCTTGCTGAAGAAATTATACAAAGCAGGCAATATCATTTGTATGGGACCAGCTTTGGGGTTAGCTTCAAAATATTGAATGATCCGTATGGCTTTTGAAAGATTTTTTTGTGCGATAGCAGCCTGCAATTCAAACACATTGAACTCCTTACTTACGCCGATAAAATTTTCAATATCATCTTCACTGATGCTTTTTCTTGCGCCCAGGTTAACGGCTAGCTTTTCAATTTCATTTTGGATACGGCTTAAATCATTGCCAATATGGTCTACCAATAAGAACAAGGCTTTTTGGGTAATGGTTAACCCATGTTGCTGCACCATTTTATCTGCCCATTCCGGAACCTGGTTCTCATACATTTTTTTGGTGCTCAGAACCTCCCCTTTTTGTTTCAATAATTTAGCCAGCTTTCCTCGGCCATCCACTTTTTTCTCTTTATGACTAACCACAAAAATGGTAGAGGGTAAAGGGTTCTCAATATAATTTTCTAATTTTTCCAGATCACGCATTTGCTGGGCTTCTTTCAATAAGACCACCTGACGTTCCGCAAACATGGGATAGCGCATACATGCATTTACAACTGAAGCCCAATCTGCATCTTTCCCATAAAAAATAGTAAGGTTAAAACCTGCTTCAGCTTCAGTAAGAATATGGTGTTCTGCATAGTTTACCACCTGGTCAATAAAAAAAGGCTCTTCCCCTTCCAGCCAATAAATGGGCTTGAACTGCTTTTTTTTCCAATCTGCGATGATCTTTTCTGCCGACATGATTGCAAAGATGTGGCAGTAAAGGGGAATTGTGAAAAATTGATATTGACAAATGTGGAGAGAGGAGTTCAGTTTGGAGTTTGGAGTTTGTAGTCTGGAGTCTGGAGTCTGGGGGGGGTGGATATTAGATACTGGATGCTTGATTCTGGATACTAGATGCAGGATATTTGTGTAGATTATTACTTTGAACTCAAAATCCAAAACCCAAAACACTAAACTCCAGACTTCAGACTCCAGTCTCCAGACTTTTCTTAAGAATATTGCTTTCGTTTAAAGGTTCTTTATCTAAGAATCGAAGGATAATATTGGCTGTGAGTATCACGTCCTGCTCGCAATAGGTAGCAATTCGGGGGAGATTTTTTTCCTGGAAATATACATTCTGTACTTTGCTGCCATCCAGATCTGATTTGGATGATGGCAAACCCAGCACATTTGCTAATAAATGGAGGGAGATATAGTTTTTATTATCGCCGAACTTCCACCAGTTAAGGGTATCAAACATTTTAACTTCCCAGGGTTTTTTATCATGTAATTGCAGGTAAGCGGGAAGTGGCAGTTTGTTCACCAATAGCCTTCTACAGATATAGGGGATATCAAATTCCTTGATATTGTGTCCGGCAAACTGGAAAGTTCTGTTTACATGATACATTTTATCACATAAATCCGTAAAACTACGCAGTATTTCTACCTCATCTTCACCATAGATACTTTTCACTTTTAAGGCCAGGGAATGGTTTTCGTTCTGGTAGAAATAAGCGATGCTGATACAGACAATTTTGCCGAATTCGGCCAGAATTCCAGCTTTTTTTCGGTATATCTCTTCCCATCCCATTGCATCTGGCACGGTTTTGGCAACCTTGTCGCAAAATAGTTCCTGCCAGCTCAAATCCATATCAGCAAAGGACGGCGCCTGGGGAACCGTTTCAATATCAAGTACCAGTAATTCAGTAAGCATACCATGATTTTGTTATAATTTTCAAAAAATAAAAAACACCACAATGAGTAACTACGAAAATGCAAACGGGGGCAATTATGCCCAAAATCCACAACAAAAAGATAACCGCAAACTAATATACGGTATTCTGATAGCTGCCCTATTAGGCACCTGGGCTTACATTTTTTATGATAAGAGCCAAACCAAAGAAACCATTACCCAATACCAAACCAAGGTTATCACCTTAGACAGCTCCCGTAACGCCATTCAGCAGGAATATATGGTTGTAGCCGCCAAAGCAGATTCTTTAACGCAAAACAATATTCAGTTACAGGGAGATCTGGCTGATAAGAATGCCGACATCCAGAAGCTCAAAGGGAATATAGGCAGTATCCTGAAAAAGAAAAACGCATCAGATGCTGAATTAGCTGAAGCAAAAAAAATGATTGGTGAATTGAACGGCAAGGTTGATGGATTATTTGCAGAATTGGATAAACTGAAAGGTGAAAACCTGCAATTGAGTTCGGCTAATCAGCAACTCAATACAGAAAAAACACAGCTTACCTCCGACAAGCAGAACCTGGAGCAAAATCTGAATACTACTAAAACCGAAAAAAAGCAACTGGAAGATAAGGTTGATGTAGCCAGCACACTTCATGCTTCTTATATAGGCATATCTGCTTTGAAAGTAAGCAGCAGCGGCAAGGAAAAGGAAACTTCAACAGCAAAAAGGGCAAACCTGATCCGCATTTCTTTTAAACTGGATGAAAACAGGGTTACCCCTACAGGTACCAAAGATATTTATGTGGTGGTTACAGGACCTGATGGAAAAGCAATTTCTGAAGGTGGCCAGTTCAATACCCGTGAGGAAGGCACAAAAGCCTTTACCAGTAAGGTTAGTGTGAATTATGAACAAGGCAAGGCAACACCCGTAAGTTTTGATTGGAGACAACAGGAAGCATACAAAGAAGGTAATTATACTATTGAGATCTATCATAATGGATTTAAAATTGGTCAGGGTGTAAAGACCCTGAAAAAAGGCGGCTTATTTAGTTAATAGTCACCCATGGCATTTGTTGAGGCAGTAATGGAATGATTACTGCCTCTTTATTTATATTAAAGTACCAACAATCCCTCTCAGACATCAGAAACATATAAATTTACCTTTTCAATACAACCATCTAAGAAAGGGTTTCATGATGCTACCTAATTGGCTTAACTGGAAAATAATATTAGTCTGCATTGCTATCGTGCTGGTAAGTGGCACTATTTTCTATTCACAATATGTGGCAGGCAAAATAGCGATAGAGGAAAGAAAAAATGTAGAAGCCTGGGTAGAAGCGCAACGCACAATTCTGAATTCTTCTGACAGTGCCAGTATTAATTTAGCTACTAAAATTTCTACAGAAAATAATGAAATACCCCTTATTGAAACAAATGAACTGGACAGCATAACTGGTAATTATCTAAATCTAGATTCTGTGAGTGCAGAAAAAGATCCGGATTACCTGAAAATGAAATTGGCAGAGTTTAAAAGGTTCCATCATGATCCGATCATTGTTGTATTAAAAGAAAAACCTTACACCGCTAATCATTATTATTATGGCGAAAGTGATTTGTTGAAAGAAGTAAAATGGTACCCGATTGTTCAACTGATCATAGTTGCATTATTTATCACCATTGCCATCATGGCACTTCAAACCTCTTACCGTAGTGCCCAAAACCAATTATGGGCTTCCATGGCCAAAGAAACAGCTCATCAGTTGGGCACACCAGTTTCCAGCTTAGAAGGTTGGTTAGAAATATTAAAGGAACAAGAGGTAAACCGTGAAATATTACCGGAAATTGCTAAAGATGTAAACAGGTTATTATTGATCACAGACCGTTTTGGCAAGATAGGCAGTGAGCCTCAACTTGAAATGAAATATCCAGCAATACAAATTCAATTTATGCTGGATTATATGAAAAAAAGAGCCGGAGGACATGTAAGTTTTTCTTTTGATGAGCAACCAATCAAGGATATGCAAACAATGATATCACCACCCTTATTCGATTGGGTATTGGAGAACCTGATCAAGAATGCGATGGATGCGATTGAAGGGAATGGAAAAATTCAAATCAAAGCATTTGCTACAGAAGGATTTTTAATGATAGATGTAACTGATACAGGTAAGGGTATTGCCAAAACGCACTTGAACAAAGTATTCAAGCCCGGATTCACTACTAAAAAAAGAGGTTGGGGACTCGGCCTTTCTTTGAGTAAAAGGATAATTGAGCAGTACCACAAAGGAAAGCTCTTTGTGAAATGGAGTGAGCAGGGTAAAGGAAGCTGCTTCCGAATTATTCTGCCTCTTCAACCAGCGAAGAAGGCTGTGTAGCAGCCATCATACCAAAGCAACTCATAGCAGCATGCCATTGATGCAGGGATTGCGTTGTAGCAGTTTCTACATACAAATTTGCTTCACTGCACAAGCTTAATAATTCAGATTCAAGCGCAGAAAATGCAGAGGAAAAACCAGGTTTTCCTATTTGTCTGATACAACTATGCATTCTCGATAATTTCTCATCAGAGAGATGATCAAATGCATGTTGTTGCATTAATTGACCTGCCGCATTCACCAGTAATTCATACGAAGTTGTTTTCATATCCTTAGGTTTATTTAAGCAATTACGTATATAAGACTATCAAATAGCTAAAAACGCTCGTTAGGTAATTGTTAACGAGAAAAAAAAGTGGATAAGCTGTGGATAGCAGGCTTAGGCAGTACTTTATTAAATGGTTTCAAAATAAAAAAACGATACCCATTCTTGTTGTTGGGTATCGTTGATGGAATAAATTGTATAATCAACTTTGTCTTTTTACAGAGCCACCACTATTTACATTAATGTCACGAATAAGCGCTTCGCCTTTAAAATTAATAAAACCACCACTACTGGCTTTGGCATTAATTTCTTTTTGGATGGTGATCTGAATACCACCTCCGCTGCTTGCTTCTGCCTTGCAATTGGTTGCTTGCAATGAATATCCCCTGAATTGTCCGCCACTGCTTACATCAATAGTAATATTTTGAATATTGCCTGTTAAATTCGTGGTACCACCACTACTTAATTTTACTTTTAATTTCTCCAAACTAATATCGTTACCTTTTACAATAGCCCCACTTGATGCTTTAATTTCATCCAGTTCCGTGTAAGAAACATACACTTTTACGCGCCAGTTTTTCCATTGGTTCCAGAATTTCCAATCGCTTTTACGACTGATCTTCAAAACACCATTGTCAACTTCAGTCAACACATCATTCAG
>CALRUV010000205.1:0-6487 GCA_943371455.1 Chitinophaga pinensis
ATAAAGGTTACAAACTGTTCCAGGTAAAATTCAAATGTGGGAAAAACATTGATATGATCCCAGGCAATCCCGGTTAATATGGCCACATGGGGAAATAAAAAATGGAACTTAGGCTTTTTTTCAATTGCACTTGCCGGATATTCATCGCCTTCACAAATAATTACGGGTGCATCAGTAATATTTACAGACTGATCAAAACCCTGCAGGCGGGCACCTACCATATAATCAAACTCTTTCCCCAGTACTTTTAGTACATGCATGATCATGGCAGTAGTGGTGGTTTTGCCATGACTTCCTCCTACTACCACCCTTTTCTTGTTCAAACTTTCCTGGTAAATATATTCTGGGAAGGAATATATTTTTAAACCCAGGCTTTGCGCTTTAACCAGTTCCGGGTTATCGTTTTTGGCATGCATACCCAGGATGATGGCATCTATCGCATTGGTTATCAATTCAGGTTGCCAGCCAATTTTTGCAGGCAGGAGGCCATTTTCTGCCAAATTGGTTCTCGCAGGCTCAAAAATCTCATCATCCGTACCTGTTACCTGATATCCTTTTAGGTGTAAAGCAATGGCCAGTTGGTGCATAACACTACCGCCTATTGAAATAAAATGAACCCGCATTCGTTTATAGTTAAGTTTAACAGAACAAATTAACAAAATCTGTGCCCAACAGAGGCAACGTTTACATTTGAAACATTATCTTTGAAACAACACAAAATACAGCCTAATCGCTTATATTGACAAGATTATGAAAAAGATTACACTGATATTATTGACCTTAACACTTACATCTGCCTTATTATTTTCTTGTGCACCTACCAAAAAAGGTTGCCCAACAACCAATCCGAAATATTTTCGCCAATAATTACTGAACAAAATATTTTTTGTACTGTTTTTATTTTAAAATTATTCATGAACTGGATTCCACTTACTTCGCTACCACAGCTTGACCAAATTCTCGAAAATTCTTTTCAAAAGCCACAGGTAATATTCAAACATAGTACCCGCTGCCATACCAGTTCTCTGGCCCTGAACAGGTTAGAACGTTCAGAAGCACCTGATACGGTGGATTTCAACTTTCTCGACCTTCTGTCTTATCGGGAGGTTTCTAATAAGATTGCGGATAAGCTATCGGTGTTCCATGAATCTCCTCAAATAATCTTAATCAAAAAGGGGGTTTGTACTTATGATGAGAGTCATTTGGGTATTACCATGGAAGAAATCATAGCTGAGGCACAACCAGCTAATCAGTAAAACCTATTTCCTTTTTGTATTTATAAATAATAATCGAGGAACAATAAGCTATTAACATATTGCACCTTATTCAATCCTAAGAATTCAGCATCTTTACAGCCTAGTTCACTTCTTCATGATTGTTATTGGCTATTTTGCTTCCCTGTTAATTGGCATTTCACTAGGCTTAATTGGTGGTGGCGGTTCTATTCTAACCATTCCTGTACTGGTGTACTTGTTTGGCATAGAACCGAATCAGGCAACAGGTTATTCCTTATTTATTGTGGGTTGCAGCAGTTTAGCTGGTGCTTACAAACATTACCGCAAGGGCAATATCAATTTCCGTGCAGCACTCTATTTTGGCATCACTTCTATCATCACAGTTTTACTGATAAGAAAGTTCTTACTCCCCATTATACCCTATCATCTTTTCAACATAGGCACTCATGAAGTAACCAGCTCGCTAATGACCATGTTACTTTTTGCGTTAGTAATGATCATTGCTTCTATTAATATGCTGCAAAAACCCATCGCAGTGCCAACAGATGATAATGACCATCATATACATTTAACCAAGGCTCTTATAACAGGTGTTGCTGTAGGCATTCTTACCGGATTCCTGGGTGCAGGTGGCGGATTCATCATCATTCCTGTTCTGGTTTTTTCTTTTCATTTGTCTATGAAGGATGCTATAATCAGTTCTTTATTGATCATTGCTATGAATTCACTATTCGGATTTGCCGGCGATCTGGTGCACCAAAATATTGACTGGGCTCTCATCTTACCTATTACCGCTATAGCCATAACAGGTACATTTATTGGCAGAAGAATTGGACAGGACCTTCCCGGAGAAAAACTAAAAAAAGGTTTTGGCTGGTTTGTTATGGTCATGGGTATGTACATCATTTTCCATGAACTCTTGATAAAATGATCGTAATCTGAGAGCTTCGGTTATATTAAACCGCTGTTCTTACCTAATTTCAACAAAAAAAATAATTATCTATGAAAGAATGGTTATCGCAACCATGGCCATGGTATGTAGCCGGACCGATGATTGGTTTAATGGTGCCTGCTTTATTATTATTGGGCAATAAAAGTTTGGGGATCTCCTCTTCTCTCAGACATATTTGTGCTATTTGCCTGCCATCAAACATTCCATTTTTTACCTATCAATGGAAAAAAGAAATTTGGAACCTATTTTTTGTAGCAGGTGTAATGATAGGCGGTTATTTAGCAGTGACTTTACTTTCCAATGGCGAACCAATTATTGTAAATGAAAAATTAACTACAGAATTAAAGCAATATGGCATTAACAACTATACGCATTTATTACCCGAACAGATTTTTAATTGGCCTGCATTATTAACCATCAAGGGTTTTCTATTAATGATAGTGGGTGGCTTTATGGTAGGCTTTGGTACACGATATGCAGGTGGATGTTCTTCAGGTCATTCTATTATGGGCATGAGTAACCTACAGCTTTCCTCTTTCATTGCAACCTGTTGTTTTATGATTGGGGGATTTATTACAGCCAATTTGATTTTACCATTTATTTTAAAGATGTAGGTGACATACGCATTAAATATTTTTTACCGCAGAGGCAGAGAGAGCGGGGAGTTTTCGCAGAGACCATTTTAAAAAATAATTCATACAAATTCTATAGATGGAAAAGAATCACGATTTTGAAGTACGTTCCTTAGATACACAATGCATCAATACCAGTGAATTGAAACACCCTTCTTGGTATAATGTAAAATACCTGGTAATGGGTATCTTATTCGGCATCATTTTAACCAAAGCAGAAGTGATCTCCTGGTTTAGGATACAAGAAATGTTTCGCTTACAAAGTTTTCACATGTATGGCGTTATTGGGTCTGCTATTGTTACGGGTGCTATTTCAGTATTCATCATCAAAAAATGGCAGCTTAAAACGATATATGGTGAACCCATCGAATTACCTCAAAAGCCAGTTAATAAAGGTCAGTTTTTGGGCGGACTATTATTTGGCATGGGATGGGCAATTACGGGTGCTTGTCCGGGTCCATTATTTGCGCAGATTGGGTCTGGTTCAACAGTTGTTATAGTAACCTTATTGAGTGCCATCGCCGGTACCTGGGTGTACGGTTTGATCAGAGAAAAACTACCGCATTAATTTTGATGCATGAAAATAATTGTTTCTTTTTTTGGTATTAGTTTGCTGTTTTTATTGCAAGCCTGTGATAACACAGTTCAACAGGTATTGCCATCAGAGAGTGATTGCTGGACGGGTGCAGGAGTTAACCAGATCTCTCCTGATAAGGATGGAGATGAGATCAGACTGGGAAGAGAATTAATTGCAAATACAGCTTACTATTTAGGTCCAAAAGGAAAAATGGCTACTATCAGCAATGGTATGAATTGCCAGAACTGTCACCTGGAAGCCGGCACCAAACCCTGGGGTAATAATTATGGTGCAGTAGCGTCCACCTATCCCAAATTCAGAGACCGGTCTGGCACGATTGAAACCATTCAAAAAAGAATCAATGATTGCATTGAAAGAAGTCTGAATGGAAAAGCACTGGATACCAATAGCCAGGCAATGAAGGCGATGGTTCGATATATCAATTGGCTGGGAAGCGATATTCCCAAAGGCGTTAAACCAAAAGGCAGCGGCATCATGGATTTGCCCAAACTGAACAGAGCAGCCGACCCAATCAAAGGAAAAATGGTTTATACAGCAAACTGCGAAAAATGTCATGGCAAAAATGGGGAAGGCTTGCCCAATCAGGCCGAGGGCAATAGTTTCTATCCTCCATTATGGGGAAGAAGAAGTTATAATACCGGTGCTGGGTTGTTTCGTATTTCGCGTTTTGCGGGTTTTGTAAGAAATAATATGCCCATCACTACCAACTATCACCAACCACAATTAACGATAGCGGAATCATGGGATGTTGCTGCATATGTAAATTCGCAACCTAGGCCAAACATGAATATCAGCAAGGATTGGCCCAATATTAGCAAGAAAGTATTTGACCATCCATTTGGCCCTTATGCCGATAGCTTAACGGAAAAGCAACATAAGTATGGTCCCTGGACAAACAATAAATAGCAACTAAATAATTCAGCTTATTTTTAATTTCATCACCCAGTCGTTCTGCACATCATTTCCCAAGGTAAACTGCTGTTCACCAAATCTTTCAAAACCATTTTTCTGATAGAATATAATAGCCCGATGATTTTCTTTCCAAACACCCAACCAAAGATATTTTTTATGGGTTTGTTGTGCATAATCAATAGACGCTTTCAATAAAGCTGCTCCAACACCCTTGCCAATAAAGGATTTGCGGGCATATATTCTTGCAATTTCTATGCTCTGAGTATGATTTATGCTTTCATGGTTTTTGTTTTTGAGGAAAACATAACCAGCAGGTTCTTGGTCAACATAAGCGATTAAAATGAGATATCCTGGGCTAATTATACTTTCCACAATCTTATCCATATTAAAATCTACAGCAAGAAACTGAGCCATATCCTCTTTTGTATTAAAGGCAGCATAGGTATCATAAAATGTTTCACAACTGATCTGGTGCAATAATTCAGCATCCTTTAATTCAGCGGCTCTCAGATGAATCATTCCAATAATTTTAGCTTTTAACCCTTATACCGAAAAGATTTTATTGCTTGATTAATTAATATTCTCAATCACCATAGCACTAGCGCCTCCTCCACCATTACAAATACCTGCAGCACCTATCTTGCCTCCTTTCTTTTTGAGCACATTGATCAATGTTACAATAATTCTGGCACCACTGCAACCCAAAGGATGCCCTATAGAAACAGCCCCGCCAAAGGCATTGACTTTTGCAGGATCCAGGTTCATTTTTTGAGCATTTACAATCCCTACTACAGAGAATGCTTCATTGAGTTCGGTATAATCTAGATCACTCATTGCTAAACCTGCTTTGGCAACGGCTTTGGGCACTGCCAGTGAAGGCGTTGTTGTAAACCATTCAGGTGCCTGTTCAGCATCGGCATAACTTCTAATGATGGCAATGGGTTTAATACCTAATGCCTCTGCTTTTTCTTTACTCATCAATACCAATGCAGCAGCTCCATCATTCATGGTGGATGCATTGGCTGCAGTTACCGTTCCTTCCTTACTGAAAGCTGGTTTGAGACCTGGTATTTTATCAAATTTTACATTAAATGGTTCTTCATCCTTTGCAAAAAGAATTGGATCTCCCTTACGTTGCGGAATTTCTACCGGAACTATTTCAGCATCGAAAAGTCCATCCTTCCAGGCTGACTGACTTCTTTGGTAACTTTCTATCGCAAAAGCATCTTGTTCTTCTCTGCTGATATTACATTCCCTGGCACATAGGTCGGCTGCATTGCCCATGGCATAATTGTGGTACACATCCGTTAAGCCATCCTTAGCTAATCCATCAATTAAACTAACGTCACCATATTTATTGCCCCAGCGCATATTGGCACTGTAATAGGGCACATTGCTCATACTTTCCATACCACCTGCAACCACTATATCCGCATCTCCCAATAAAATAGACTGAGCACCTTGCGCTATTGCTTTCATACCGCTTGCACAAACTTTATTAACCGTTGTACATATTACCGAATCGGGTAAGCCGGCAAATTTACTTGCTTGCCTGGCCGGGGCCTGACCGGTATTGGCTTGAATTACACAACCCATCAACAATTCGTCAACCTGCTCCGGCAAAATACCTGCTTTAGCAACTGCTCCTTTAATAGCTATTGCACCTAATTGTGGTGCAGTAAGATCTTTTAAAGACCCTCCAAAACTTCCAATTGGTGTTCTAACAGCGGATACGATGTAAACAATTTTTTTACTCATTTCTTGATTTTGAACGGTAAAGATAATAATTTAGACTAACGATTGTTAGCCTTCAGTATTCTACCTGTAAAAAACGGGATTTTACCCGTTGTTTACTTTAAAAAACAAAAATACTTTCGCTCTAGATTTAATTAAGAGCCTTTCGAATAACAAATTGAATAAAATGCAAAATATTTTTATGAAAAAGATTAAGCATGATTCAACCCCGACAAATAAAAAAAAGACTCTACGCTGGTCATTTTTATTACTTACACTCTGTCATTATATTGTTGGCATGGTAGCTATTTACTATGCGGTTCAATTTGCTACATCTATAGACAGTTCCTCTCAAAAAATAAGCGGATTTATATCGATTCTTTGTGTGGCATTTTTTGCAGCTACTCAACCCGATATGAAATTC
>CALRUV010000206.1:0-6463 GCA_943371455.1 Chitinophaga pinensis
GATAAAGCCATCTATCCCCTGATTAAAATACCTAAAATGGCGGGTGTTATGTCCATCAATGATCCGGAATCAATACCCGACCCCCACATGAAATACAAGCTAATGTTCGATTTTGCCCAAGCTGCTACTTCTGATGTAAAAAAGAAAGAGATCAATGGTGCATTTGTTGAAGCTGCTAGAATCATTAATTTACATATTGCAGCAGGTGTTCCTAAAAAAAATTTGGAAATAGTCTTGGTTGGACATGCAGGCGGTCTGTTTTCATTAATAAACAATGAAGCATACCAAAAAAAGTTCAAAATTGATAACCCGAATATCCCAATGATCAATGAATTACTAGAAGCTGGTGTAACCTTAATCGTATGTGGTCAATCTATGAATTTTCTGGATATTGAAAAAGAATCTCTTTTGCCGGGCATTAAATTAGCGTATTCTGCTAAAACTACTTTCAGCACTTATGGAATGAAAGGTTTTCAGTTGCTGGATATTTTTTAATAATGAATATTCGCTATTTAACGATAAATTGATAATAGGAAAAAAAAATGTCTATCCGATTTTTGTATATTGTAGGAATTAATTGAAGAGCTATGAAAGATTCAAAAATACGAGAAGGATCCAGGAGAAACTTTATCAAACAGGTTTCTTTTGCAACAGCTTTTCTGCTTAGTGGTCAATTTAAAAAATTATCTGCAGCAGAAGTCCTGGCTTTTGAATCTAAAGTAAGCTTACGATTTGCAGTAGCATCCGATGCACATTATGGACAGCCAAAAACCGAGTTTGATGCTATGATAGAAAAAGTAACTAATCAAATCAATCTTTTTCATCAATCGAATCCATTGGATTTTTGCGTGATCAATGGCGATATCATCCACAATGAAAAAACATTTTTACCTAAAGTAAAAACAAAACTGGATGCACTAACCATGCCCTGGCATGTTACCAGGGGCAACCACGATATGGTTTCAGAATCATTCTGGAATGAGGTTTGGGGTAAACCCTTGAATTATGAAACAGTTGTAAAAAATCAGGCATTGATCTTTGGGGATACTTCCAATGAAAAAGGGGAATACCTGTCTCCTGATTTGGTATGGATGAAAGCAAAACTGGAAGAACATAAAAAGCGCAAACAGGTATTTATTTTCTTACACATCCCGCAGGCAAAATGGACAAAAAACGGAATAGATACACCTGCATTTTTTGAATTACTAAAACAATATCCTGATGTGAAAGCAGTATTTCATGGTCATGAACACGACCAGGATGGCGTTAGGATGCAAGGCAAGATCCCTTTTCTTTTTGATGCACATATAGGCGGTAACTGGGGTACAGATTATAAAGGTTTTCGGATTGTTGAAATGCTGGAAGATGAAACCATGCTTACCTATATGCTGAACCCTACAGAAAAACTCAATGAAATGAGGTACAAATAATCCTGTAAATTTCTCTTACCATTCTGCCCTGGCATTGGGTCCAACATCCAGGGAACTGAAATTTCCTGCAAGAAACTTATAATAGGCCGTGATAGCAATCATAGCAGCATTATCGGTACAGTATTCAAATTTGGGGATATAGGTTTTCCAGCCATGCCTATCGCCCATTTGCTGCAAACCTTTACGGAGTGCACTATTAGCACTTACACCACCTGCAATGCACACATTTTTGATACCCGTTTGCGTAACTGCTTTCATCATTTTTTTAAGCAAAATATTGATGATCGTAAATTGAATAGAAGCACAGAGATCATTTAGATTGGCTTCAATAAAGCCCTTTTCCTGCTTTTGCAAAAAGTATAAAACGGAAGTTTTTAGTCCACTAAAAGAGAAATTCAGGTCAGCAATTTGTGGCTCGGCAAATTTAAATGCCAAATGGTTGCCATCCTTAGCATACTTATCAATAAGTGGTCCACCAGGATATGGAAGACCTAATAATTTGGCTGATTTATCAAATGCCTCTCCTGCTGCATCATCAATGGTTTGGCCAATTACTTCCATTTTCAGCGGAGATCTTGCCAATACAATTTGTGTGTGCCCACCACTTACCGTTAAGCACAAAAAAGGAAATTTTGGATGCACCTCATCAATCAAATTAGCCAATACATGTGCCTGCATATGGTGCACCGCAATTAGTGGTTTATCTAATGACAGCGCCAATGATTTGGCAAATTGCGCACCAACTAGTAAACTACCGATAAGACCGGGAGATTGTGTGAATGCAACGGCGGAGATGGTTTGGAGTCTGGAGACTGGAGTCTGGTGTTCGGGGAATGCTTTTGCAAGTGCCGCATCTACAACAGGTACAATATTCTGCATATGTGCCCTGCTGGCAAGTTCGGGTACTACCCCACCATATTGTTCGTGAATGGTTTGATTGGCTATGAAATTGGATAGGATCTTACCATCAACACAAATAGATGCAGAGGTTTCATCACAGGAGGATTCAATAGCTAAAATGCAGACATCCCCGCCCCTAAAGGGGTGCTTATTCATATTTTCAAATGATTCTTCAAACTTGCTTGACATGCATCAAAACTAATAGAAAAAAATTTTTCAATAAATACCCCCCTTTAGGGGCGTGGTAGATTTATTTTGTTCGGATAGCCACAACCGGATCCATCTTAGCAGCTATAGATGCTGGTATGATACCGGAAATGATTCCTAAAATGATACAGATACTTAAAGCCAGTATGATGATATTGGGGGCTATATAAATAGGAAAAGGCAATATAGAACTCAGCACAATAGATAATAAACCAACCAGCCCTAAACCAAACAATCCACCTAAAATACATAAGAAGGCACTTTCCAAAAGAAATTCCGTAAGAATTGTACTGCGCTTGGCTCCGAGTGCTTTTTTCAAGCCGATCTGACTCGTTCTTTCCCTTACTGTTACAAACATAATATTGGCAACACCAAAAGCACCTACGATCAAACTTAAACCGGCAATGGCCCAGCCACCCGCACTAACCTGGCCAAAAAATCCTTTTACCTGTTCACTGAACATGGCAACATCATTACAGGAAAAATTATCTTCGGAAGTTGGACTCAAACGCCTGCTCTGACGCATCACGCCAATCAGTTCATCCTGCAAAGCAGCAGAAGCAATGGTTGGTTTACCCTGTACCATAATGAAGGGACTACTATTGTCGGGATTATAAACGCCTGCAAAATAGCGGTAGGGAACAATGAGCGATTGATCATAATCAAATCCACCCACAAAACTTTGTCCCTGTTTTTTAATAACACCCACAACAATCACTCTTTTACCGTTATAAGAAACCTCTTTGCCAACAGCGATCTCCGGATTGTTAAACAATTCTTCGGCAACTTTATAGCCGATTATTCCTGTTGACGTACCTCTCAAAAACTCAGACTCATTCAGGTACCTGCCATAATTGATATCAATGGTTTGAATGGCGTTAAATTCTTCGGAAACGCCATAAAGATTGGTATTACTCAGTATAAGATCTTTATAGGAAAGATTTACATTATTGGAAACAAAGAAAGCAGCATTGGACGCAAGCTGACTTTTGGTTTTAATGAATTTCATTTCCTCATAACGGATGGGCGGCCTTTTCATGTATTTCCACCAAGGGTAATCGTTACCTCCCCCATAATTCCATTTGTCTACATAAATGGTGTTGTTACCAAAAGATTTGATATCGTTCTGAACCTTTCTTTCCAGGCTATCCACAGTAGCTAAAACCCCAATAATACAGAAGATACCAATAGTGATACCGAATAGCGACAGAAAAGTGCGTAATTTATTAACCCGCAATTCCTGCATGGCCATCCTAAAACTGTTCCATAAGATTCCCAGTAACTTGAACATGGTTCAAATGTAGGATTGAAATAGATTGCAGCATAGGAAAATTATTTAAACGGTTTAGAGAGAATTTTAAGGGAACAAGATGCTGCAAAGAAATTGGTTTAACAATTGCATTCATTTCTTCCTCATTAAATGAACAAATCAACCCCCTTTTCTATTTGATATACAACAACCCTAGAGGTTTGAAAAAAAGATATTGCTTCAAAACGCATAGCATCACTTCCTGTGCTATTTTTGCAGCGATTTCTTCAATTATAAATTTGCAATATGACCTGGAAACAAGTCTTCACTTCATCGGTAGGAAGGAAACTAGTGATGGGATTAACCGGAATTTTCCTGATTCTTTTCTTAATTATTCATGCCGGTCTCAATGCCTGTATCTGGGCAAATGATGGCGGAGAAATGTTTAACAAAGGTGCCCACTTTATGGGAAGTAACTGGGTTCCGCGCATTTTGGAACTGGGACTTTTTGCGGGTCTTTTTCTGCATATTGTTCAAGGCTTACTGCTTACTCTATCAAACAAAAGCAAAAGATCAGTAGGATACGAAATAAATTATGCCAGTGGCAGTAAATGGTATAGCAGAAGTATGGGCTTATTGGGTACTTTGATCTTATTGTTCCTAGTACTACACCTTTACCATTTCTGGTTACCTAACAGATCCAGCCAGGGATTCCTATTAGGAGAAGAAATTAATTTGTACGATAAGATGAAGCTTGAATTCAGCGTATTATGGGTTGTGATCGTATATGTGCTGGGATGCTTATCCTTAGGCTATCACTTGGCCCATGGTTTTCAAAGTGCTTTTCGCACTATGGGCATTCATAACCCTAGATACAGTGCGCTCATAACAAGCATCGGCTTTGGATTCTCCATCATTGTGCCTTTATTATTCGCTTTGATGCCGGTTAGTTTTTATATGGGATGGGTGAACTAAATTAGGATTGCGGATTGGTGGATTTGGGAAAGGTGGAAGACAATTTTGGGGAAATACTAGTTGACAAACAAAAAATACAAACTTCAAATAGCAGCATATGTTAGATGCAAAAATTCCAGCCGGATCCTTAGAAGATAAGTGGACAGATTATAAAGGGCATTGTAAACTGGTTAACCCCACTAATAAGCGCAAATTAGAAGTAATTATTGTGGGTACCGGATTGGCTGGTGCCTCAGCGGCCGCATCCCTGGGCGAACTGGGCTATAAAGTAAAAGCTTTCTGTTTCCAGGATTCTCCCCGCAGAGCCCACTCCATTGCTGCACAAGGTGGCATCAATGCTGCCAAGAATTATCAAAATGATGGTGATAGTGTATTTCGTCTATTTTATGATACGATAAAGGGTGGGGATTACCGTGCCCGTGAAGCCAATGTGCATCGCCTTGCTGAAGTAAGTACCAATATTATCGACCAGTGTGTTGCACAGGGTGTTCCATTTGCAAGAGAATATGGCGGATTATTGAGCAACCGTTCTTTTGGTGGCACGCAGGTGCAAAGAACTTTTTATGCTGCCGGTCAAACAGGTCAGCAACTTTTGATTGGTGCTTACCAGGCTTTGGAAAGACAGGTAGCATTGGGTAATGTAAAAATGTACAGCCGTCATGAAATGCTGGATATTGTAAAAATTGATGGCAAAGCACGCGGCATTATTGCTCGTGACCTGATCAGCGGACAATTGGAAAGACATTTTGGTCACGCAGTTCTTCTATGCTCAGGTGGCTATGGCAATGTATTTTATCTTTCCACCAATGCCATGGGCAGCAATGTTACTGCCGCCTGGAAAGCGCATAAGCAGGGAGCAACATTTGCCAATCCATGTTTCACACAGATCCACCCTACTTGTATTCCGGTTAGTGGCGATCACCAATCGAAATTGACATTGATGTCGGAATCATTGCGCAATGATGGCAGGATCTGGGTTCCTAAAAAAGCTGGCGATAATAGAAAAGCAACAGATATACCGGAAGAAGAAAGAGATTATTACCTGGAAAGAAGGTACCCTGCATTCGGTAACCTGGTACCGCGCGATGTGGCATCAAGGGCTGCTAAAGAAAGATGTGATGAAGGATTTGGTGTGGGAACCAGCAAACAAGCTGTTTACCTCGACTTTAGTGCTGCTATAATTCGATATGGCAAAATAGAAGCCGGTAAGGAAGGTAATGATCATGCATCGGAAGCTGAGATCATCAAATTGGGTAAAGATGTTGTGAAAGAGAAATACGGTAACCTTTTTGATATGTACGAAAAGATCACCGGAGAAAATCCATATGAAATACCCATGCGCATCTATCCTGCCGTGCATTATACCATGGGTGGCTTATGGGTAGATTATGAATTACAGACCAATGTTCCGGGATTATATGCTTTAGGTGAAGCCAATTTCTCAGATCATGGTGCTAATCGTTTAGGTGCGTCGGCACTGATGCAGGGACTGGCGGATGGCTACTTTGTGATCCCTTATACTTTAGGAAATAACCTGGCAGATGATATTTACAGTAAAGCCATCGAAACCTCACATCCTGCATTTGAAGAAGCAGAAAAGCAGGTAGCTGAAAGGATTCAGAAATTGATGAATATCAAAGGCACACAAACTGTTGAAAGTTTTCACAAACGTTTAGGGAAAATTATTTGGGATAAGTGCGGA
>CALRUV010000207.1:0-6453 GCA_943371455.1 Chitinophaga pinensis
TTCGCTCCCATTCTCTAAAAAGGTTGCTCTCTTTAAAGGCTTTGACCGATTCTGGTGAGCTTGCATCTACCTGTAGTGTTTGATGAAATTCAGCATGTAAATGATTATCCCGAAAAAAGTTGGTGTATTCTTTCAACAGAGCCAAACAAGTAATTGAGGTTTGTTTGTTTTTGTTGGCTTTTCCTATCAAACTTTTCTTTAAAGTTTGATAGGATTTTTTGTTTTTTGAAGTAACATTGTCCTGAAAACCAGCATAATGGTTTTCGAGATGGTTAATAACAAAATCCAAATCCTTTTTGCAATCACAAGTTTTACCCGATTGGCAAAAAGCATAAAAAGGAATCATGACAACAAACCAAGTAATAAATAAATTTTTCATAAAAATATAAAATTAAGTTTTGGTAAAAAATATAGGTTCTTTTAAAGTTATTACAAAAAATACCAAGCTGTTACCTACTAGCGTTGTTCGTCAATTCAAAAATTAAAATTATTCTAAAGGATATTTAAATTGTTCAGCATAGTTGTCTAATACCTTTCCAATATTCAGCAATCTGAAATCGGAATAACGTTTACCAATTACTTGAATACCAATTGGCAAGGAATCTTTACTTAGCGAAATTGGCATAGACAAAACAGGATTTTCAGTAAGTGTAAATGGAGTGGTATATCCTTGGGTTGCCATATAATAATGCATGAACTCCTTGTTAACTGCTATAGGGTTGTTGTAAATATTAAAATTTCCGAATTTTTTAGATGGTTTATGATGTGGAAATGCCTTTACTGAGCTTGCAGGGCAAATGAATGCATCAAAGTTGTCATAGAAATTCTCCATTTGAGTAATTATAGAATCCTGTTTGTTTTTGCACTAAACTTTAATAGAAGCATTGAACCGCCACTTTTGCCAAACCCGTGTTATATCCAGTGCATTTGGAACAATTATTTAAATTATTGCTTCTCACTATTGATTGCAGGTCGGATACCATAAATTAATAAATAACCAACCATCCATAACTCTCCAACGGTCGCAGGGATAACAAGCATATCTAAATATGAACTTTGAACCCCTATAGATTTAATAAAAGTCTGAAGTAGATAACCTATACCACCTATAATTAGTATTCGTCCGAGCCATATGGGCATTCTTCCAGAGCTGATTACAATATAACCCATCGGAATAAGCCAAAGTCCAAAAAATAGACCACCGACCATCCAAGCATTCGTACTTATTTCCCCTAAAAGCTGTATCAATATAGTTTTCTCTTGGAAAGTCGGGGAAGAAGCGGTCGCAATAGAAATGGCAGAACTCATTGATATTGCACTAACCATAATTACAACAGAATTCACTGTCCCCCAAATTCCAAGTGTAGTAGCAGCCCACTTATTTATGTCACAAAACAGTTTGTAAAAATATATTGCGGCAAGTGCTTGCGAAACAATAATAACCAACTCAAATAAAAGTCTTAATCTTGAAATGGACCCAAGATTGATTAAATTGTTTAAGGTTTTCGAAGCGTCATCCGTAACAAAAATCTGAGGATGGAAAACCATAAATCCAAAAATCCCAGAAATTGCCAAGACCAAATACCACACTCCGGCAAGTCTTGCAGTTTTAATTAATTGTTTTTGTTCCATTGTCATTCCCTTTTTTTTTTGCTGTTTAATTGCATTGGCTAACGTTTACGTGCTTTCGCCCTTTATTATTCCTTATAATTTCAGTGACTACTTATTTTTTGTCTGTTTGAATTTATAATTATAACCCAATTGAAAATAGTAGGGTATTAAAGGTGTTGTTTTGAAATCTTGAGTGATGACTGCCCCAACTTTTAATATTAAATCGCTGTTTTTAAATGAGTAGCCTGTTTGTACGCCATAATTAAAATTCCCTCCAGTTGATGGTTCATACCAGCCATCTTGTGTATTTGGAAAATCGGTTTTAAAATTTTCAGAATGTTTAAAATGTGTCACAATAGCTTTGTCAAAACCAACTTCGCCCGCAACAAACCATTTTGGTTTGTAATATCCAATAACGCCTGTCATTTCACTTCCAAAGTTTTGCAAACGTACCAATGTGTTTTCGTATCGTCTATAAATTCCGTATATTGACGCACTGAATTGAAAATTTCCAATACTATAGAGCCTAGCTTGCCCACCGATTTTTGTTTTAAAATCGTCAAATAACTTTCCACCAGAAGTAAATGAATAGGAAATATTTAACAAAATAGGCATTTGGGATTTTATTTTATGACTATAACCCAGTCCATACACCAGGCCATAATCAAGCCCGGTAGTAACATGAACAATGTGCTTATTATTGCTTTTTAAGCTTGCCCAATTAACACTTTGCGAAAAACTTTGCCGTACCATTAAATTTAAACAGGCAACTAATATTATAATTTTTATATTTTTCATTTTTAATTTATTAAAGAGATTTAAAATAGTTAAGCATTACAGGATAAGTATTGTTCCAACCTGTTGGGAATGAAAGCATACTATGACCCGCCCCCATAGTTTTAAATAATGCTACATTGGGAAAAGGAGCAGATACTTTTTGAGCATGTGCCAAACCATAAGCACTATTTTTTTCGCTGTATATAAACAGTACTTTAGTGGTAAATAAATGTAAGTTTGTTGTCCAGTTAGGGTTTTGTTCATTGCCTATATCGAGACAGGCATTTTGAAAAACTGCTCCAGGTCTCCATTGTGCTATTGGGCTTTCATCTCCTGTAATATTTGTTTCATTTCCAGTAGAAGCTAACATTCTAAATTTATAATCTAAAATTTCGTGTTCATCATTTTTGCCAGTTATAAATTGGTCTATATAAGTAGCGTTATTCAAAGCTTCACTTGTTATTTCCATTTTTTGTGAAGCTTTGATATACTTTTTCACATCTTCCCATACCAATCCACCCGGTTCGGCTAGTACAGCTCCGTTAACAGCATTGGGGTAAGTATTAATATATGCCCCAGCCAGCATTGCTCCCCATGAATGCCCCAATAGAAATACTTTTTGTGTTGCTGATGTTCTATAATAGGCGATGATGGCAGTCATATCATCATAGTTTTGTTGCAAAGAAGTATAATGTGATTTAGGAAAACGCTGCGATAATCCTGTACCACGTTGGTCGTAAAACACCACTCGAAAACCCTGATTAGCAAATTCTTTGCAATTATAGAGATATCGATAATCTGCTGCGGGACCTCCATGCAGTACTAAAATAATAGTACTATCGGGGTGTCCAAATGCCTCGGCATGAAATTTTGCCCCATTAACAGTTATTGTAGGAAGAGTCAGGTCTTCTGTCACCGTTTTTGGTACCAAATTTCCGGATTCGGAAATTTTGAGTTCTTTTTCACATCCCATTAAAAGGATGCATGTGGCTGCTATCGCCAAGCTGAATACTTTTTTAGTCATAATAAACATTTTTTAAAGTTTCGGCAAAGGTGCTATGACTTTTAGCGGTAATCGCTCCAGTATGAAAGGTGGCACTAATTTTAAAAAAAAATCTACCTCTAGTTTTTGTATTGATATACAGGTAGTTACAAATAATTAAGGCTGTAGTTTAGATTTAAAGCTTAAATAGGTTAGCCTAAACTAATATTCATTTGTTTTAGATAATCGGAAGGAGAATGCCCAGTATTTTTTTTAAAATTTCTATTAAAGGCCGTTTTTGAATTATAACCACTTTCAAAAGCAAGGGATAATAATGTAAATTTTTGGTTTTCCTGAACAGTAATAAGTTTTTTAAACTCTTCTACTCTTAGGTCGTTTATATACTCGTAAAAATTCTTTTGCTCTACCGAATTTATTACTTGAGAAAGCGTGTTTGGGTGCACACTTATTTTTTGTGCTAAATCGGAAAGGGTAAGTTCAGGATCTGTATATGTTTTTTCAGTTTGTATTAGCACGTTAAGCTTTTTTTGAATTGCACTTACCTCGTCGCTATTAATTTTTGATTTTTCGTATTTGATTTTTTCGGATTGTACATCAATTTTCTTTTCATCAAATATTGTATCAGCTATTATTTTGCCCTCTTCAATTGATACTTTTTCCAAAATTTCATTCGGTATTTCAGGTTTAGCCATTGTGAAAATGCCGACTTGCTTTATACCAAAATACCCTATAAAAAACATATAAAGAACTACTGCCAAAAAAACATAGTTATCCTGTCTAAAAATTGCAACCAACCAAATGATACTTGAACCCAAAATCAAATAAGAGAGCCATTTCAAATTAATTTTTTCGGTATAAGAAAATTGTTTGGCTATGGTTTTGCGGTGTTTCTTTAATTTTTGCAACGAAATAAATGTGTATAAAAAGCCTGAAATTAGAATTGCAATTAATATTATTAAGCTTAAAAGCTCATAGGCTCTCCCCCCATCTTGATAAACTTTAATTTTTTGTGGAAAAGATAATGCATGAAATGGCAAAGTCGAAAGCAATGCTAAAACAAAAGGAATAAAATGGAGCGGATTTATTTTTTTGTTATGCTCTTGGTCTGTCAAAGCAACAGTGTATAAAAAAAGAAACGGACCATAAAGCAAAGGCATCGGTATTTCAAGTCCTAAAAAATAAGGGAAAGTGACATGCTTTCCAGTAGCATGAATGTAATAAAAAAGTAAATTTAACCCTGTGATAGACAACCAAACTGTCAAGATTAAATCAGCTTTGCTTTTATTTTGTTTACTCGTTAAAATAAAAACTAAAAAAAAAGTAATTGAAATACCTACTAAATATATCATAGTCTTAGTGAACTGTTTTTATTGGTCGGCAAGTTAATATTAAAATGGTCAAATGTTATAGTCTGTTTTTGGTATAATTTGTGGTGTAGGTTTTAGGGTGACGCACAACACTTAAATATACGCGTTTCCTGTAACATTTATTAACTGATTATCAATAAGTTTCATCCGCGTTTTTTTGAGTAGAATAGAGTAGGCTACCCAAAAAAGCGCGATACCATTCTACCTAAATTACGCGCATACTCATTAAAAATGATTTCATTATTAGGCTATATAAATTGCCTTGCACATTCAAACCAAAGAGCCCTCTTCAAATGACCTTTTATGAGAACTTGCTAATAATCTCTGTAACCAAAACTTATCCTTTAAACCGATACCTGGTTGTTCTTTTATCCCCTTTTTTAAGCAATATTTTGTTTTTTACGGCCTCCATTAGATCGCGACTTGCCGTAGCTGAAGAGATTTCTTTCCATTTTTCAAGGTAAGTAGCCCGGGTGAAAAAGTTTTTTAATTGCTCCTTTTTAAACAATTCCATTCTTTCTTCGCCTGTTAAGGATTTACGTTGGTTTAACAGCAATTCTTGTAAGGCTTCCTCTATTATTGTTAACATGTACTCAATAAAAAGGGTGGAATTTCCTGCATTATCTGATAAAGCCAATGCACGGTAATAATCTTTCTGGTATTTTTTAATTATGGATTCTACGGGTAAAAAAGCAAAAACAGGATACTGCTCTATCAGCAGTACAGTTTGCCATAATCTGCCCATTCTTCCATTACCATCTACAAATGGATGAATAAATTCCAGTTCGTAATGGAATACACAACTGCGAATTAACAAAGGATCTTTGTCTTTTTTAAGGTAGGTAAACAAATCATTCAACAATGCTTTAACCCTGTTAGCCTGTGGTGCCAAATGTGTAACCTGAGATCCTTTAGCAATACCTACTGCACTGTTGCGTATCTTTCCTGCTGAAACGATCAGACCTTTCATTAACTGTTCATGGGCTCGCAAAAAAGAAGGCAGACTATTCGCTTTAAACTGATCTAACTGTTCATATACCTTAATAGCGTTTTGAACTTCCAGGATGTCTTTTTTCGGGGCAATGACTCTTTTGTTGTCAAGTATGTCAGTTACTTGCGCAAGGTTCAGGGTATTGCCTTCCATCTCTAATGAAGCCTGAATGGTTCGTATCCGGTTTTGTTTTCGTAATTCGGTTCTTGGATACTCGAGATGCGCAGCAGTAGCCTGACCAATCTTTTCAGACACTTTGGTCAGCAGTTCCAGAACTTTTGGGGAGAGGGAATAAAGCGGTTTCATGATAGTATCATATGATACTATCAAAGATAGGATTTAATCGATATTTCTTTTGTTTTACAATTCGCCCAACTTACTATTCCGATGTTTAATTCACATCTGATTACAGAGTATAACTGAATACCTTTTGCTGTAGTTTGTTATTTGATCACAGGTGTTCAGAAGATTTTTATCTTAAATATTCCATTTACTATCAAATACCCACTCGGGGGACTGAAGTCCCAAAATGACTTTGTTAACTTTTTATTCCATGCTCTGAAGAGCATGGCTAAGTTTTGAAAATAAAAATCAGCTTAGTTATTCCTTACAAATCATATACCTACCTAACAATCACCAGTCTTTGCAGAGACGCCTCTTTGGATACGGTGCCCAGCGGAGCGTAGGCAGTAAAAATGATGCGC
>CALRUV010000208.1:0-6447 GCA_943371455.1 Chitinophaga pinensis
AAATTGAACGGGATGTGCTTCGTAATACCTGTAACTGCTATCGAATTTACCTTTTCTAAGATGGTGTATGGCATAGACCTGTTCGTAAAGCCTGATCTGTTCTTTTCTTTTCACTGCTGTGCTGTCTTTGATACTTAACCTTGTAAAATATTCATCAGCCCTCAGCATATCCCATAAAATTACTTTCATCGTATCAACACCCAATACTTCATCCGTTTGTACATTGTTTCGGCAGCTTGTTGTGTAAACAAACATTAAGATCAATATGACTGCAAGTTTTTTCATCGCAGTTCCTGCTTGTATTTGGAGGCATTCACCACATCCAGCGTACTTAATAGATCTAGCGCTTTGGCTTTTTGTTCGCTGGTGCCTTTTTTAAAGATCCCGATCAATTCCTGTTCCCTCCCCTGCAATAAAAAAGGAAGGATCATGGTATTAGCATTCTCTTTATTAAATGCGTCTAACTGGGTTAATCCCTGTAAAACATTGGCTCTTGCTTCTTCGGGAGCTTCAAACATTCTATCAAGTCCTGAACGATAATAAGTATACACAATATCATGCACCAGGTTGTAGCGGTTATTGATCATGTTCTCATTTAACCAATACCTGTTTCTTTGACCATCAAATACTCTCCAGCCACTGATATTTTTTCCTTCCGGTGCATTGGTAACAATATTCTGCGCTTTTCGGAAATAGTTCTCTCCTCCTTTTGGAGAAAAAGAATCATAGTCCAGTCCAATAATCATGTAAGCATAATAAGCTAAAATAGCGGGCAGGTTAGCCGCCAATGCATCCGTACCCTGAACCCTGTTCTCATTAAACTCTACCGGTTGAAACTCCACAAACTTAAAAGCCACATCATTGTCGATAAAATTAACCAGTGCAGATTTGTAAGTAGTATTAAAAACAGGTCTTGCTGCCTGTATGGTTAAAGTTGCTTTATATACATTGGCCTCCAAAGTATTTTCTATATTCAATAAAAAACTACACTCTATTTTTTCGTTGGGCTGAAACTGATCGTTTGTCCACCTGCGGTTATTAAGCAGGTTATTCAATTGTGTTTGCAGGGTATTAAAGATCTTTTTATCTACATTGGTACTAACGCGGGCAGCAGAAACACTAACCCTGGCAAGGAGTTCCTGCGCATGAGTTGTTCCATGCATGAACATGATCATTAAAATTGCTAAGAATAATTTTTTTTGCATGGGGTACTATTTACTTTGTTCAACCGTCCGTCATTTCGAAACCGCTTTAGCGGTTGAGAAATCTAATATCAGTAGTTCCGTATGACGGTTACCAACTCAATTTAACAAAAAACGACAGTTTATCACTGTCGTTTAATATCATTTCGGAAACATTTAGCTTATCTGAACAGATCGCTTTCGTTGTTCCTTCTGTAATAGATCTTTTCTTCCATAAATTCCTGGGTTGCAAGAATAGAAGGGTTTGGCATTTTTTCATAAGCCCTGGAAATTTCTATTTGCTCCTTATTCTCATGAATTTCTTCCAGACTGTCTGTATGACTGGCAAATTCTTCCAGTTTGTTATGCAGTTCTTCCCTCAGGGAGATATTGATTTGATTGGCCCTTCTGGCAATGATAGCAATCGACTCGTAGAGGTTCCCGGTTTTGGCTTTGATATCCACCAGGCTTTTTGTTTCAACAACACTGGCGGTATTAGCGCTCATTTGCCTTCTTAGCTTACTCATTTTTTCAGGGTTTTTAAGATATTATTGGTTTGTGTTCTGTATTTATTTACTTCTTCTATCAGCTTACTTTCGTTAAATCGATCTGTAAAATCGCTGCACTCGGTGATCACTTTTTCGTAACGCTCTTTTTGTTTCTCTTCGTAGCTCATTTCAGCGTATTTGAAATAAGATTTGATAACCTGTAGCTTGTATTCATCTGCCTTTTTAGAATCGGGAAAATTATCCGATACATTGGCAAAGGCAATGGCTGCTGCTTTATAAAAGCCGAGGTTGTAATAGAGTTCTGCACCTTTAAATTCTTTCAGTTCCAATTTGTCTCTGCAAAGATCAATGATCTCAGCAGCTTCTTTGGTGCGTGTTGATGTAGGGTGCGTATTAATGAAGGCCTGCATCAACTGCATTGTTTTATTGGTATTGGTTTGGTCTAGTTCTACTTTGGGCGACTGTTTATAATAACAATAAGCCCTCATGTAATCACACTCCTCAGTTTTTGGACTGGTAGGAAAATTTTCTACAAAACTTTTAAACAAGTTCTCAGCATTCAGATAGTCTTTCTGGTAATAATAAGAATACGCGAACTTGTAATACATATCTTCATAACGCGTAGATCCTTTTATATAAGGAAAGATATCTTCAAAGAGCTGCTGGGCAAAATTATAGTTCTTACTTGCATAATACTGTTCTGCCATCTTGTACTTATACTCAAAGTCTTTGCTCTTCATCACCTTCCCAAACTTAGAGGAACAGGCGGAACTGAGCATGATTACTGATATCAAAAACAGAACAATTCTATACATAGAAGTTGGCAAAATTAGTTATTTGCCGGCAATTTATAAATTCAGATTCTGGAAACGGTACTCAGGTAGTTAAGATTTATACAAAAAAGGTTGAAAATCAGGTTCCTATACCCTTTTGTACCCATCTTTCTTATCTAAGAAAAGGCCATCCCGCTAAAAGCGGAACGGCCTTTTGTATGGTTTTCAACGGATAAATAGCTTATTTATCGTCTTCGTCTTCCTTCAATTTAGCTTTGATTTCAGCCAGCGCACCCAGATCACCCAGGGTTGCTTTTTCTACTTTTGCCTGGATATTTTTCACCGCTTTTTTGGTGTTATCAGACTCAGCTTTGGCTTCTTTTTTCTCAGCAGCTATCACAGCAGCTTCCTGCTGTTCCCAGATACGGGCATGACTTAAAACGATACGTTTTTCGTTACGATCGAATTCGATCACCATGAACTGAGCTGTTTCATCTGCCTGAACCTGCTTTCCATCTTCCTTATTCAGGTGACGGTTAGGTGCAAATCCTTCCAGACCATACTGCAATTGTACCAAAGCGCCTTTGTCGTCCTTACGGGTAACAGTGCCTTCATGGATAGTACCTATTGCAAAGGTATCTTCCAGTGCATTCCAAGGATCTTCTTCCAGTTGCTTATGTCCTAATTGTAATTTGCGGTTCTCTTTATCGATGCTCAGGATAATGATATCAATTTGCTCACCCACTTTTGTATAATCAGTTGGGTGATTGAAACGCTTTAACCAGCTTAGATCGCTGATATGGATCATACCACCAATACCTGGCTCCAACTCAACAAATACGCCATAAGGAGTGATGTTCTTTACCAAACCTTTGTGCTTGCTTTGTTCAGGGAATTTGGTTTCGATCGTATTCCAAGGATCCTGGCTCATTTGCTTGATGCTCAAGCTCATTTTGCGTGTATCCTTATCTAGGGTAACTACTTTAGCTTCATACTCATCGCCCAATTTGAAGAATTCTTTCGCATTGATCGGTGTGTTAGCCCAGGTAATTTCAGATACGTGAACCAGACCTTCCACACCCGGCTGAATTTCTAAGAATGCACCGTAATCTTCAATATTTACCACTTTACCTTTTACAACAGAACCTTCTGCCAAACCTTCAGGCAGCACATCCCATGGATGCGGGGTTAATTGTTTCAGGCCTAAGCTGATACGTTTTTTGTCGTCGTCGAAATCCAAAACCACCACTTGTAATTTCTGGTCCATCTTCACCACTTCGCTTGGGTGAGAGATACGGCCCCATGAAATATCGGTGATGTACAAAAGACCATCCAAACCGCCTAAGTCCATGAAAGCACCGAAATCTGTGATGTTCTTCACCACACCTTCCAATACCTGGCCTTTTTCTAATTTGCTCATGATCTCTGCACGTTGTGCTTCGATATCGCTTTCAATTAATGCTTTGTGCGATACAACGGCATTCTTAATGGTTTCGTTAACCTTCACCACTTTAAATTCCATTGTTTTACCTACAAACTGATCGTAATCAGTTACAGGCTTCACATCTATCTGAGAACCCGGCAAGAATGTTTCCATACCGAATACATCAACGATCAGTCCACCTTTGGTTTTGCTGGTAACAGTACCAGTGATCACTTCACCAGTCTTATGTACTTCCACAATTCTTTCCCAAGCACGGTAGATACGGGCAGATTTACGACTCAGGTTCAAATTACCACCCCTGTCTTCTTTTTCTACCACCATTACTTCTACTTCATCACCAATCTTTAATCCTTGCAGATCGCGGAATTCGTTTAGAGAAACCAGTCCGTCACTTTTAAATCCGATGTTAACTACTACATCTGTTTTGGTTAAAGCAACAACGGAACCTTGCACAATCTCCCCATCTTCAATTTGTACAAAAGTGTCATCATACACTTTATCGTACTTCATTCTTTCAGTTTCGGCATAGTGACTCACATTACGTTTGTCAATGCTCCAATCAAAATCGTCATGAGGGGTTTCAATAACCGGCTCTGCTACAACAATAGGTGCAACTTCTGTTTCCGCAACTTCAACAGTTTCTACAGTAACCTCAGCTGGAGCTTCGGCTACCGGGTCTACAGGTGCATTTGTTATCGCAGTAGTAAGTTCCGGTGCTGTTTCAGCCGCGGAATTCTCCTGTGCATCTGCGTTTAGTTGTTTGATAAATAATTTCATACAATACCCGATGGTTTTATTTCGGGGCTGCAAAGGTAGGAAGACAGAAGGAAACATGGAAGGAAAAATGGATGTTTTTAGTCGAAAATTGCTTGTTTTGGGGGCATTTTGGGGGATATATGAGGAAAATATCGAATATCGAATAAGGAATGTCGAATGTCGAAGGGAATTTTGATTGCTGAAGGCTTGTCCGCAGAAGCTTGCAAAAGATGGTTTGTCCGCAGAAACTTAGCGAAGGAGGAAAGGGAATTTTGAAGAATACTTCGACATTCATCTGTTGGACATTCGACATTCGATATTCTCTCCTCCTTAATCCACAAAAATTTCTTTCAATACTGACTTTACTTGTTGGATCTCTTTATCAGTGAGGGTACCTATAAATTTTACGATTCTTTTCCGATCAATTGTTCTTACCTGATCCAATACGATCCAACCTATTGTTTTATTATGTTTTATTTCAATCCTGGTTGGATAATTTTTAGAACCACTGGTCATGGGCGCTACAACAATAGTTTGCAGGTATTTATTCATTTCATTGGGCGAAATAATCACACAAGGTCTTGTCTTTTTCATTTCACTTCCCACCGTAGGGTCAAGATTTACCAGCACTATTTGGTATTGCTTTAACTCCATTCTTCAAAATTTTCATCGTCAAAAACATCATTCATGAGAAGAATATCTTCTTTATTTTGATGCATCTTTTTAAAAGACTTCTCCCACCCTGCTCTTACTGGTGCTTGGGCTTTTAAAATAATATGATCCTTCTCCATGATTAACTCAACCATATTTACCATATTATATTTTTCCAGTACCGTTTTGGGTAAACGAATACCTTTTGAATTACCGATAGGAATAATTGAGATGTCCATATTGTTATAATTGTGAGTACAAAGTAATTACATATTTGCAATTATTCAAAAAAAATTATAAAAGAGGACTTGTCCGCCGAAGCATCGCGAAGGAGGACTTGTCTGCCAAAGCATCGCGAAGGAGGACTTGTTTGCCAAAGCTTCGCGAAGGAGAACTTATCCGCCAAAGCCCCCTGCGAAAAAAAAATCAGAACCTAAGATAAAGTTCATGTTTATATTTTGGGGAGATGATGCTAATTTGACTCTTATCACTCTCTTGGTACCTGTTTTCAAGGGTAAGCAGAGTAGAGAGCTTGTGAGTGAAAATTTCGTTCCTTCTTTTATAAACAACCTGCGTTGTGTCATCGCATTTCTCAAATTCATCTGTCACTTCGATCCTTCCTGTTGAAATATTATAATCAAAACCTAACCATTCGTTGCAGGGGCTGACGGAATAATCCTTAAACCCGATCAATTCAAACTGATTATTTTGGAAACGATATTTATCAGTGTGCGTCCATTTAGAACTACTGCCACCAAAATGATAAATTAACAATATACCCTTTACTATTTCAACTCCTTCAAAAGGATCGCCCATCACGCCACCTTTCAAACTATTTTTGACAGCATTTTTTGATCTTTTCCAGATCTTCCAGTTCAAGGATTGTTTTTTATAAATGATCAACTCTCTGCAGATACCATCTTTTTCATTTTGCGGATTAATGATATCATAAACGACTACTTTTTCCGGAATCCCATCTTTATCAAGGTCTCCAATTACCTCAATGTTGGATTTGTAATTCCCAGGCACCAGGTTTTCTTGTGTATAGCCGTTTACCACAACAATCGAAAATAATAACAGGAAAAACATGGGATTCATAATACTAAATATACAAAATGGAACAAGATCTGCTA
>CALRUV010000209.1:0-6317 GCA_943371455.1 Chitinophaga pinensis
ATGTTTGAAGCCAATAGCTGTGGTATTCTTTCTGCAATTCATGAGCAGTCTGCAGATATCAATCAGGGTGTTGACAAAAAGAAAAAAGAAGAACAGGGTGCGGGTGACCAGGGTATGATGTTTGGTTATGCTTCCAATGAAACCGATGATTACATGCCATTGGCTTTGGATCTAGCACATAAGATATTAATCGAACTGGCTGCATTACGCAGAGAAAATAAACAAATAAAGTACCTCCGTCCGGATGCAAAGAGCCAGGTTACTTTGGAATATGATGACAATAACAGACCTGTTCGTATTGATGCAATTGTGGTTTCTACACAACATGACGACTTTGATTCTGAAGCTAAAATGTTGGCGAAGATCAAAGAAGACATTGTAAATATCCTTATACCCAGGGTAAAATCTAAGTATAAGAAATATGCCAAACTTTTTAATGATAAGATCAAATATCATATCAATCCTACTGGAAAGTTTGTAATTGGCGGACCACACGGTGATACTGGTTTAACCGGACGTAAGATCATCGTTGATACTTATGGCGGAAAAGGTGCCCATGGTGGTGGTGCTTTCAGCGGTAAAGATCCAAGCAAGGTTGACCGTTCTGCAGCTTATGCAACACGCCATATAGCCAAAAACCTGGTAGCTGCAGGTATTGCTGATGAGGTTTTGGTACAAGTTTCTTATGCTATTGGTGTAGCTCAGCCAACTTCTATCAATGTAAATACTTATGGCACTGCAAAGGTTAAGTTAACTGATGGGCAGATTGGAAAGATTGTAGAAAAGACCTTTGATATGCGTCCCTACTTTATAGAGCAGCGTTTAAAACTCAGAACACCTATGTACAGCGAAACTGCTGCCTACGGACATATGGGTCGTAAGAACGAAATAGTAACCAAAGAATTTATGCTGCCCAATGGAAAAGTGAAAAAAGTAAAAGTGGAGCTTTTTACCTGGGAGAAACTGGACTATGTTTCAAAGGTGAAAAAAGCTTTTGGTCTTAAATAATTCCAGTAACTAACAAATTAATTCTAGCAACCTCTGTTCTTTTGGGCAGAGGTTGTTTATTTTTAATAGGTGATTAAGGTAATTTTAAACCGTGCAACATTTATTGCAGGATTATGAAAAGAAAATTGACCATTTCTGGCATTGCAACTATCATTGTTTTTCTCATCATGCGCTTTCAGGGAGCAAGCCTAAAAACTGAGATTAGTCCCAAAGCCATTATCGACCTTGAATTTGCCAAAACAACCCAAAGGCTGCGGGAGTTATTGTTACAATGGGATGTCTCCGTGGTAAAAATGAATATCTGGATCGACTTTGTATTTATTGTTACCTATGTATTGTTTATTTCAACACTTTCGGAATATGCCGCTAATCGTTGTACGATTCAAGGATTTAACAAAATGGGTATCTGGTTAGCCAGAGCAGCTTATTTGGCCGGAATATTTGATATTGCAGAAAACCTGCTGATGCTGCAGAGTGTAGCAGGTGATTTTACTGGTTCTTCACTATTACTTACCAGTTTTTGTGCGATAGTGAAATTTTCAATTTTGGGAATCATCTTATTTTATGTATTTCTTTCGCTTTTCAGTAATCCGCAAAATAAAACGAAATGAATAAGAAAGTAAATCCCTGGAAAATTTTAGCAGAGAAAACGATTTATGATAATCCATGGATTCATCTAACCGAATTTGATATCATCAATCCAGGCGGCGGTAAAGGGATCTATGGCAAAATACATTTCAAGAACCTGGCTGTTGGAATTGTTGCAATGGATACAGATAACCATATTTACCTGGTAGGGCAATATCGATTTACTATCGATGCCTATTCCTGGGAAATTCCGGAAGGGGGGAGTATGATGGATGATGACCCACTAGTAGGTGCTCAGCGCGAATTGCTGGAAGAAACTGGTTTAACAGCAACCAACTGGCAGGAATTGATGCGGATGCATTTATCAAATTCAGTAAGTGATGAACTGGCCATCATCTATCTGGCTACTGGTCTTCAGCAAAATGAAGCCGAGCCGGAAGAAACAGAACAACTGGTGATTAAAAAAATACCTTTTGAAGAAGCATATAAGCAGTTATTATCCGGAAGTATAACAGATTCAATGACTGTTGCCGCACTGATGAAAATAAAGTTACTTTTTGCAGAAGGAATACTGAAATCAAATATTTGAACATGGCCATTAAACAAAGTGCATTAATTATTGGGAGGCAACCATTGGTAGAAGCATTGCAAACGGGAAAGCCTATCGATAAAATTCTTTTACAAAAAAATACAAGTGGTGAGGTGATCAATACCATCCGATTGCTTGCAAGGGAAAACAATATTCCCATTCAATTAGTGCCGGTTGAAAAGCTTAATGGCATGACGAAAGCCAATCACCAGGGTATTGTTGCATTTGCTGCACGTGTGATGTATATGGACCTGCAGCAAGTGATAGACCATGTTGTTTCTGAAGGTGTTTTGCCCTTATTTCTAATGCTGGATGGCGTTACAGATGTTCGCAATATTGGGGCCATTGCAAGATCTGCCGTATGTTGCGGCGCACAGGCTATCATAATACCGGATAAAGGGGTGGGTGCTTTAAATGAAGAAGCCATGAAAAGTAGTGCCGGTGCGCTGGAAATGATTCATATCTGCCGGGTTAGCAGTCTCCTGAAAGCGGTGGATACCCTCCATTTAAATGGCATCAAAGTATTTACCAGTGAAATGCGGGCAACTGAAAACGTGTATGCTTTGCCTTTTACGGATCCTTGCTGTGTGATTATGGGTGATGAAGGAAAAGGAGTACAACCCTACCTTGCCAAAGCGGCGGATCATTTTTTTAAAATTCCCATGGCGGGAACTTTTGATTCCTTCAATGTATCAGTAGCTTCGGGTATTATTTTGTATGAAGCCATGAAACAAAGATTAGGCGTATAATTATTTTTGCAAATGCATTTTGTACCTATTATTTAAGAAGCGTGAACAGTGCACACAATACAAGAATGGATAATGAGATAAAATTGGTGGAATGTCCCCGTGATGCCATGCAGGGGTGGTTGCACATGATACCAACGCAAATTAAAATACAATACCTGAATGCACTGTTGCAGGTTGGTTTTGATACCATAGATTTTGGAAGTTTTGTTTCACCCAAAGCCATCCCCCAAATGGCAGATACAAAAGAAGTGATTCCTAATTTACAATTTAACGGTTCAAATTCTAAGCTATTGGCCATAGTAGCCAACACGAGGGGAGCAGAAGAAGCAATAGTTTTTGAAGAAATAACCTATCTCGGATTTCCCTTTTCCTTATCACCCACTTTCCAAATGCGCAATACAAACAGTAGTATGGAGGAAAGTGTAAAAACAGTAGATATTATTCAGGAATTATGTATGAAAAATAATAAGCAGTTGGTGATCTATTTGAGTATGGGTTTTGGTAATCCTTATCAGGATCCTTATACAGCAGACATATTACTCCATTGGGCAGATGAAATGGTTCAAAAAGATATTGGCATAATTTCCTTAGCAGATACGGTAGGTATTGCCACTGCAGAACAGGTAAGTTCTGCGCTAGAAATTTTAATACCCCAATACCCTTCAGTAAATTTTGGGGTTCATTTACATGCCTCTGCACAGAATGCTGCATCAAAGCTGGAAGCTTCGCTGGTAGCGGGTTGCAAGCGATTTGACGGCGCCCTAAAAGGGATAGGTGGATGCCCGATGGCACAGGATGATTTGGTAGGTAATATGGATACGGCTTTCATGATACCCTTTATGGAAGAAAAATATGGGTTAAAAAATATCAATCATTCAGCCCTGGAATATTGCTTAAGTTTAACCAATGAGGTTTTTGTTTGATCATTAACTTAGGAAATAGGGCGTTGGATTTTAAGCTGACCATTATTTATGAAATTCCATTTTGAATTTAACATCGCGAAACTGCCGTTTACAGTAAAACATACGCATAAGCTTATGTTGATGGGTTCCTGTTTTACAGAGAACATGGGTGAAAAATTAAGAAAGCATAAATTCACTACACTTGAAAACCCGAATGGGATTTTATTCAATCCGGTAAGTGTGGCTGAAGCTATTGAAAGCTATATTGAAAACAAACAAATTACCGAATCTGATATTTTTCTGCATAATGAAACCTGGCATAGCTGGAAGCACCATAGCCGTTATTCAGGCATTAGTGCAGAAGATTGTATAGAAAAAATAAATGCATCTACTACAGCAGCGCATCATTTTCTGCAACATGCCGATCATTTAATCATCACACTCGGGTCTGCCTGGTTATATAACCTTACAGAACAGGCACCAAAAGGAGCAAAAGGTTCAGTGGTTGCCAATAACCATAAAGCGCCGGCAAATTGGATCTCTAAGCACCTGATGAAATCTGAGGATGCTAAATCCGTATTACAAACAATCATCGAAAATTTGCTTGCCTTTAATCCGGCTTTACAAATTATTTTTACGATAAGTCCCGTAAGGCATTTACGGGAAGGTGCCATTGAAAATAACAGAAGCAAAGCCGCACTGATTCAGGCTGTTCATGAGGTAACACAGGCTTTTGAATCTGTTAATTATTTTCCTGCTTATGAACTGGTAATCGATGACCTGCGTGATTACCGCTTTTATGCAGAAGATCTGGTACATCCTAATTACCAGGCAACCCAATATGTATGGGAGAAATTTACAGAAGTTTGTATGGACGAAGAGACCAGGGAATTGCTAAAAATAATTGCAGAAATTAATCTGGCTCATCAGCACAAACCCTTTAACCCATTGACCCAGCAGCACCAGCGCTTTTTAGAAAACTACTTCCAAAAAACAAAAAACCTGCAGGAAAAATTTCCCTGGTTAAGCTTTGAAAAGGAACTGGCATATTTTGCCCAAATAGAATGATGGTGAGTCCTGTTGGTTTATTTTAATTTGGTTGTGGCCATATCAGGACTATCCGGATTTACAGTAAGTTCTTGCCTTAGTGGATTTATCACTACGTCCAGATCTTCCAAAGGAATTGAGCCTAATAAGGGCTCAGCATCACCAGGTAAAACCATTGCCCTGCAAGTGGTACTCCGGTTTTTAAAACGAATATCTATAGGACCTACCACATCACATTCGATCGACTGTTCATTTGCTAATCTTGCTTTTCTTTTATCCACCACAGGTAATTGTAAATAGGCCTGCATGTTTTCATTGATAGCCAGCATGTAAGAGCCGGTATCGACAAGCATATTAACATGTATTTTTTTTATCTCATCCTGATCAATCAGGTGACGCCTCGCGAGCCCAATATCTTCGCTGTTGATTAATTCGATATCTGCATAAATGAGTCCCATATGTTTATCTTTCATACAAAACTATTTTATTGTTCTTTACTAAATTAGGGTATTTATACGCAATGTCAAAGCTGTTCACAACCCTTTATTCATGCAAAATGCTAAAGTTCCAAAAAATAGTATCAGTGGATCCTGTCACCCCTAAGTTCCAAATCTTTCATAATGCCTGTTTCATAAACCAGCCATTCTTTCCATCTTTTACGTACTAGTTTTTTATCTAAATATGTTTCAGCAAGATCTATAAAAAGGGTATAGTGTCCCGCTTCACTTTCCATAAACTTTCTGTAGAAATTGCGCAAATAGGTATCGTTCAATCCCTCGCTTAAACGCTTGAAACGCTCGCAGCTTCTGGCTTCTATCAATGCCATCGTTAAAAGGTGGTCTAATAACCTGTCATCCGGACTTCCCCCTTTCTTTTGAAATTCTATCAACTTGTTTACATATTCATCCCTTCTTTGTTTGCCCAGAGAAAGCTTTCTTTTTTTCAATTCATTTAACACCAGTCTGAAATGCCCCCATTCTTCCGCAACAATAGGCGCCAGTGCATACACCAGTTTTTCTTTGTCAGAATATTTCTGAATCAGCGAAATGCAGGTCAATGCTGCTTTCTGCTCACAATAAGCATGATCGGTTAAAATAGCTTCCAATGAAATGCCGGCTAAATCCACCCAGCGCGGGTCTGTTGGCAAATGCAGCCCAAGGATATTTTTGGTATGTTCTGATAAGATCATGGTACAGATTAAAGTTAATTCAACAGAACCTGCCTGTTTGGTAGCATCTTTTTCGTCAGCTTCCCCTACAAATATCTGTTACATTACTTTAGTTTTGACAAATGTACCGGGATGATTTTTTAAATAAGAAAATTCAAGAGAGAATAGACAATCATTCTATAAGGCAACTACGCTTGTCTGCTTCTAAAATAGACTTCTGTTCCAATGATTATTTGGGTATGGTGTATAATGCCCAACATAAGATG
>CALRUV010000210.1:0-6307 GCA_943371455.1 Chitinophaga pinensis
ATCCAATATCAAAGGCATCTTCCTGGCAGGTGTGATCTGTGGTGGTATGAATACGCATGCTTTGTTTATTGAAAATTCCAGAGACCACGCAGAGAAAATTATAAAAGAGATCACCCGTAAGATGAATGTAGAAGCTTAAGCTATGGTACTTTTTGAAACGGAAAGACTGATCGTAAGACGCTTTAGGCAAGCAGATGCGGAAGGTTTTTTTCGTTTGAATGGTGATAGTGAAGTAGTAAAATATATCCGGCCTGTTAAATCAAAAGCCGAATGTGGTATTTTCTTAGCAGAGAATATCCGACTTTACCATGAGGGTTCATTGATAGGAAGATATGCAGTATTAGATAAGGAAAATCAGGCTTTTATAGGTTCTTATGCATTTCTTTACCTGAAGGGAGAAGCTGATATCCATACAGGCTATGCTTTAATAAGAGATGCATGGGGTAAGGGGTTTGCAACTGAACTTGTACAAAAAGGGATTGCGTTTTTTTTTGAAAATACTAATAAGGATGCTTTGTACGCCATTACAGAGAGTGTTCATACAGCATCTCAAAAAGTTTTACTTAAATCAGGGATGCTGTCTGGCGGTCAAACAGAAGAGAGTGGCAAAATGCTGAACCTTTACTATATTTTCAGAAATCAATTCCTTTCTGAAGAGGCAACAAAAAAATTATAAAGCGAATTTTCACATTCGTTAAAAGCTATGAAATCAAAAACATTAAAGAGAGATAAGGTTAACATTATTACACTTGGTTGCAGTAAAAACCTTGTAGATAGTGAAGTGCTGAGTGGACAATTGGCCGCCAATGAAATACAGGTGGTGCATGAGAATACAAAACTGGATCATAATATCTCTGTAGTAAATACTTGTGGGTTTATCGATAAGGCCAAGGAGGAAAGCATCAATATCATTCTTGACCAGCTGGAACTCAAGCGCAGGGGCAAGTTGGATAAAGTATATGTTACCGGCTGTTTGAGTGAGCGCTACCGGGCTGATCTGGAAAAAGAAATGCCGGAAGTGGACGCCTGGTTTGGCACACTGGAACTGCCTTTGATATTAAAGCAATTTGATGTTGATTATAAAGCGGAATTATTAGGGGAAAGATTGCTGAGTACCCCCTCTCATTATGCCTACCTGAAAATTAGCGAAGGATGTAACCGTACCTGTTCTTTCTGTGCCATTCCGCTCATGCGCGGACAACATATTAGTAAACCCATTGAAGCATTGGTGGCTGAAGCAGAATCACTGGTTAAGAAAGGCGTGAAAGAAATAATGCTCATTGCCCAGGAACTAACTTATTACGGACTTGATATTTATAAGAAAAGAGAACTACCTAAATTATTGCATGCATTGGCAGATGTAAAAGGAATTGAATGGATCAGGCTGCACTATGCTTATCCCAGCAAATTTCCATTAGAGATCCTGGATGTGATGCGCGAAAGAGATAATATTTGTAATTACCTCGACATACCCCTGCAACATGCCAGTAACCATATGCTGGATGCGATGCACAGAAATATCACCAGAGAAGAAATGTCGGAACTGATCAAAGCCATCCGTGAAAAAGTTCCGGGCATCTGTATAAGAACCACACTGATAGCAGGCTTCCCCGGCGAAACCGAAGCTGATGTGGAAGAGCTGAAAGAATTTTTGCAGGAACATCGTTTTGATAGAGTTGGCATTTTTCAATACAGTCACGAAGAAAATACTTCTGCCTATACTTTAGAAGATGCTATTCCTGCAGATGTAAAAGCAGAGCGTGCCCAGGAGATCATGGAATTACAGCAAGAGATCAGCTATGAAAAGAATAAGGAGAAGATTGGTAAAATATTCAAGGTAATCATTGATAAAAAAGAAGCCGGAAGATATTTGGGAAGAACAGAATTTGATAGTGTGGAAGTAGATAATGAAGTGGTGATCCATTCTGCTAAAAAATTAGTGATTGGCGATTTTGTGCAGGTGAAGATCACCAAAGCATTTGATTATGATTTAGAAGGTGAAGTTGTGTGAACCTAATATTTCAATGATCTCTTGCCGAAAACTCTGTTACTCTGCGGCTCTGCGGTAAAATGAAATTTGCTACAACAGCAGCGCCGAAGAAGACGGGGAGGTTTTGCAGAGAAAAAATTGTTTCACGCAAATGCTCTATTGACAATTCTTTAAAATAAAAGCCATGCAATTCAACTGGAAAGGGGTATTTCCCGCTATCACCACAAAATTTACGGCAGATGACCAACTCGATTTGCCATTATTTGAAAAAAACCTTTTGTTTCAATTAGAAGCAGGTGTTAACGGCATTATATTAGGTGGCACATTGGGAGAAGCAAGTGTGTTAACCACTGCAGAAAAGGAAACACTGGTAAAATTTGCCATAGAAAAAATTGAAGGCCGGGTTCCGGTAGTGATCAATATTGCAGAGGGTAGCACTAGAGAAGCCTTGCAACAGGCAGCATATGCAAAAGCATGGGGCGCAAAGGGGATCATGATCTTGCCACCCATGCGTTATAAATCTGACCATCGGGAAACAGTTACTTATTTTGAAACTGTAGCAAAATCTACCGATCTGCCCATTATGATCTATAATAATCCGGTGGACTATAAAATTGATGTTACGCCTGATATGTTTGAAGATTTAACAGCCTGTGCCAATATTACCGCTATCAAAGAATCAACAAGAGATGTTACCAATGTAACCAGGCTGATCAATCGTTTTGGGGATAGGTTTAAAATACTTTGTGGGGTAGATACATTAGCAATGGAAGAAATGTTATTGGGCGCAGATGGTTGGGTAGCGGGGTTGGTTTGTGCCTTTCCCAAAGAAACTGTTGCCATTTACCGGTTGGTAAAAGCCGGACATATTGCTGAAGCCACTGCCATTTACAGATGGTTTATGCCATTGCTCGAATTGGATATACATCCCAAACTGGTTCAATACATCAAGCTGGCTGAAACACAGGCTGGTATTGGTTCTGAATATGTAAGGGCACCTCGTTTAACATTGGTTGGTACAGAAAGAGAAGCTGTTTTGCATACCATCAATAAAGGCATTGCAGCAAGGCCTGTATTACCTGAATACCTTCATTTACAATTTTAAAATTACCTATGGATACGGCAAAAGCAGTTTTGATTAAGGATCTGATGCAAAATTCGGCAGCGGCATTCATTCAATATCAGCAAACAACCCCTGAACAGAAAGCAATATTTCTGGAAACGATTGCTACAAATATAGAATTGCTCGGGGATGAGTTGATCCAAACAACTGCCGAAGAAACCCATTTGCCAACAGCAAGATTAATGGGTGAACGCGGAAGAACAACGATGCAGTTGCGCATGTTTGCTCAAATGTTAAGAGAAGGTAGTTGGGTAGAAGCTTCCATTGATACTGCCATACCCGATAAAACCCCTGCTAAACCGGATATCCGAAAAATGTTGTGGCCACTGGGTCCTGTTGTGGTATTTGGTGCCAGTAATTTTCCATTTGCCTATTCTACTGCCGGTGGTGATACGGCGAGTGCATTGGCTGCTGGTTGTCCGGTAGTGGTAAAAGCACATCCAGCCCATATGCAAACATCAGTTAAAGTGGCGGAAGCTATTTTTTCTGCTATCAATGCCTGCCATATGCCGAAACATGTTTTTCAACATGTAACAGATGGTTCTTTTGAAGCGGGCAAATTATTGGTACAAGATGAAAATACCGCTGCTGTTGGTTTTACAGGATCTTACACCGGTGGAAGGGCTTTATATGATTATGCTGCCGCCAGAAAAAATCCAATACCCGTTTTTGCAGAAATGGGAAGTGTAAACCCCGTTGTGCTGTTGCCTGATACTGTAGAAAAAAACGGAGAAAATCTTGCCAAGCAATATGCCGGATCAATTACATTGGGTATGGGACAATTTTGCACCAATCCGGGTATTTTGATCGCTTTGAACAATGAGTCATTGCCATTATTTACCAGTGCGCTTGCAAAAGAAATAAACGCAGTAATACCTGCTAATATGTTACATGCAGGCATTCATAAAGCTTATGGAGAAAAGAAACAGGAAGCTATTGCACAAAAGGGTGTTTCTGTTTTGGCACAAACGGAGGAAGGATCAGGCGAACTTAATGCCCAACCCACCATTGCAATAGTAGAAGCAAATACTTTTTTAACTAACCCTTTATTGCAGGAAGAAGTTTTCGGACCTTATTCCTTATTGGTTACCTGTGATAATGAGGAAGAACTATTGGCTGTATTAGCATCTTTAAAAGGACAGTTAACCACCACCATCATGGGCACTGATCAGGATTTTGCTGATTTTACAAAACTGTTACAATTAGCTCCAAGTATTGCTGGGCGAATCGTATTTAATGGTGTTCCAACCGGTGTAGAAGTTTGTGCGAGTATGGTACATGGCGGACCATTTCCTGCTTGTACAGACAGTAGGTTTACGGCAGTTGGTATTCATGCTGTAAAAAGATGGGTAAGACCAATTTGTTTTCAAAATGCACCGGATGCTTTATTGCCGGAAGCCTTAAAAGCATCAAACCCTTTAGGGATCTGGCGTTTGAAAGATTCGCTTTGGGGTAAGGATTGATGGGTATAAAATAGCTAATCAGGCTAACACTTTGTTTTCTTGTGTATCAAAATGAGAAAAATAGATCGCTATAAAAAAAGAAATAACCAAATAGGGCAGGAATATAAAATTGAACGCAGGGAAAAAATCGTTCATGCCAAACCAATCTCCCAAATAAAATACGATACTGATGCCGCTGATAGCTTTCAGTAATTCCCATATCCAGGCATATTGGTTACGGTCCATTAATTCAGTAACTGCATAAACATACAGGAATACAAAAGCACCATAATAAAACATACCAGGGTTGCCTATTTTGGCAATATTGGCAAATAGATAACAAACTAAAACTAACAAAATCATTAACTGAACCCAGATCCAGGTAGTGAACAAGGGGTTGGTTCTTGTTGTGTATTTTTCGAAATGCTGAACATCTTCAATCTTATAAACTGGATAGTTCTCTGATACATCTGCAGGCCTCCACCCGGTTGGCATGATCCATATTCTGAATTTATCTTTCAGGCTATGTGTATGCCAAGCATCTTTGATCAATAACCATAAATGTTGGAAATTTATTTTGATCGGATTCCAGGTCTGTACCGGTCTGGTGATACCATAGACGGGTTCTACACCCTTTATTTCTTCCTGAAAAGTGCCAAACATTTTATCCCAAAAAATAAATATCTGACCATAATTCTTGTCGATATACTCTTTGTTAATTGCATGGTGCACACGATGATGAGATGGGGTGACAATGATTTTTTCCAGAAAGCCCATTTTATCAATATGACGTGTATGGTACCAGAACTGCGCAAAAAGATGTATCGGTGCAACCACTGCAATCACTTGTGCCGGAACGCCAACCAATGCAGCGGGTAAAAGAAAAATAGTAAAGACCCTGAAAATACTGGAGATACTCTGGCGCAATGCACAGGCGAGATTGTATTCCTCACTGCTATGGTGAATGATATGCGCATTCCAGAAAAAATTATATTCATGGTCTATGCGGTGTACCATATAACCTGTAAGGTCCAAAGCCATGAATGCAATAAAATAAACTAAAAATGATGACTGGATCTGTATAACTGCAAAATTATCTACCATCCATCCATAACCGAGTATGGTTATACTTAATCCTAAAACATCTTTGGTAACATTGGTAACGCCTGAACTTAAGCTGGAGATCATATCCATCGTTCTTACCGTATCTTTTCCCTTATACCAACCCCACCATTTTTCCAATAGAACCAAGGCCAAAAAAGCAGGCATGGCAATCAATAATATTTTTCCGTAAGTTTCCATTTTAGAATTGAGCTGGTAAAGCTATTACGAACAATTGAAAGTTTTAGCCTATAGCCATTAAATTAAGTTTAAAAAAGCCATGCAATCCGCTCCCATACCTTATTTGAAGCCATTAGCAACCTTAGATTCCGGTTCCATTTTTCATTGTATTGATGCCCATACTTGCGGAAACCCGGTTAGGGTGGTAGCTTCCGGCGGCCCGGTTCTGAAAGGTGAAAACATGAGCGAAAAAAGACAACATTTTCTTAGCGAATTCGACTGGATCAGAAAAGGATTAATGTTTGAACCCCGGGGGCATGATATGATGAGTGGCAGTATCCTTTATCCACCTCATGATCCTTCCAATGATGTGGCTGTTTTATTTATTGAAACAAGTGGCTGTTTGCCCATGTGCGGTCATGGTACAATAGGAACCATTACCATAGCTATTGAAGAAGAACTGATCATACC
>CALRUV010000211.1:0-6288 GCA_943371455.1 Chitinophaga pinensis
AGCAAATTGGAAACAGCCGGCATTAAAAGCAACAAAAGGGGTGTTATTTAAATATGCACAACAGGTAAAAGACGCATCAGAAGGTTGTGTAACGGATATGTTGTAATGGAAACCCTTCCCCCACCAGGGGTAATTATATAAAGTAAAAATGATTGTATGGGTACAGTTGAATTACTAGTAAAAAATGAAACGGCTAAAAAACAAGTTTCGTTGCAAGTACCAAAACTAGGCGCTGGAGAATATTCCGGCTCACAAGCTGTTTTGGAAGCATTGATTGCAGAAGGTGTAGAAACCGTTTTCGGATATCCGGGAGGTGCCATTATGCCTATCTATGATGCTTTGTATGATTACAATGACAGGCTCAAACACATACTTGTTCGTCATGAGCAGGGCGGGATTCATGCTGCACAAGGGTTTGCCCGTTCATCCGGGAAAGTAGGTGTTGTTTTTGCTACTAGTGGACCAGGTGCTACAAATCTGGTAACAGGTTTGGCAGATGCCATGATTGATAGTACACCACTGGTGGCCATCACTGGTCAGGTTTTTGCCCATTTATTGGGAACCGATGCATTTCAGGAAACGGATGTGATCAATATAACCACGCCTGTAACCAAATGGAATTACCAGGTAACGGATGCCAATGAAATTCCATCCGTATTAGCCAAAGCTTTTTACATTGCGAGAACCGGGAGGCCCGGACCCGTATTGGTTGATATCACCAAGAATGCACAGATTCAAAAATTTGATTACGAGGGTTATCAGAAATGTAACCATATCAGAAGTTATCGCCCCAAACCTATTATTCGTCAAGAATATGTAGAAGAGGCAGCAAAACTCATCAATGAAGCAAAAAAACCATTTGTGATTTTTGGTCAGGGCGTGATACTGGGTAAAGCAGAAAAAGAGTTCAAAGAATTTATTGAAAAAGCCGGGCTACCTGCTGCATGGACCATACTAGGTTTAAGTGCCCTTCCAACAGATCATCCTTTGAATGTGGGTATGCTGGGTATGCATGGAAATTATGGACCCAATGTAATGACCAATGAATGTGATGTATTGATTGCAGTAGGTATGCGTTTTGATGATAGGGTTACTGGCCGTTTAGATAAGTATGCTAAGCAGGCAAAAGTGATACACCTTGATATAGACCCCTCCGAAATAGATAAGAATGTAAAAGCAACCATTGGTGTATGGGGCGATTGTAAAGAAACTTTGCCTTTATTAACCAAACTGGTAGATGCAAAAAAGCATACAGAATGGTTTGAAAAATTCAGCGCATGTGAACAAGAAGAAATCAAAGAAGTGATTCATGAAGAACTAAACCCTAGTACAGCCATACTTACCATGGGTGAAGTAATCCGTAACCTGAACGAATTGACCAACGGCGACGCCATTATTGTAACCGATGTAGGGCAGCATCAAATGGTAGCTTGCAGGTATGCAAGGTTCAATGAATCAAAAAGTAATATAACATCAGGTGGTTTGGGCACGATGGGCTTTGGATTGCCGGCGGCCATTGGTGCCAAGTTTGGTGCTCCGGAAAGAACAGTGGTGGTCATCATTGGAGATGGCGGCATACAGATGACCATCCAGGAATTTGGTACCATCATGCAATCGGAGGTTAATGTTAAGATCCTCATTTTAAATAACCAGTTTTTGGGTATGGTACGCCAATGGCAGCAATTATTTAACGACAAAAGATATTCATTTGTAGATATCGCCAGTCCTGATTATGTAATGGTTGCAAAGGGATACGGTATTGAGGGACAAAAAGTTTCGGAAAGGAATGATTTAAAATCGGCTTTAAAAACGATGTTAGACCATGATGGTTCCTACATGCTGGAAGTAATGGTAGGAAAAGAGAACAATGTATTTCCGATGGTACCACAGGGCTGCAGTGTAAGTGAAGTAAGGTTGAAATAATTTATTTAAAAAAATAATTTCCATTTTGGGAATAAGGGAGTGGCATTTATGAAAAAAGAATTTACCATAACCGTTTACACAGAGAACCATATTGGTTTACTGGTTCGTATTGCAACCATCTTCTCAAGAAGAAAAATCAATATTGAAAGTTTGAATACATCCCCTTCAGAGGCAGAAGGTATTCACCGCTTTACGATTGTTATTAATGAAACAGAAGAAGTGGTTCGGAAACTGGCACGGCAAATTGAAAAGCAGGTAGAGGTATTGAAAGCTTATTATAATACCGATGAGGAAATAGTGTGGCAGGAACTTGCTTTATACAAAGTGCCTACCGATGAAATAGCCGAAAAAGTGCAGGTAGAGCGGTTATTAAGAGAACATGGTGCCCGTGCCGTAGTGATCAGAAAAGATTACACCATTTTTGAAACCAGCGGTCACAGGGCAGAAACAGAAAACCTGGTTCAGGTATTAGCACCCTATGGTTTGATAGAGTTTGTGAGAAGTGCAAGGGTAGCTATCATAAAAAACAGCAAAGGCTTTCATGAAAAATTGAAAGAGTTTGATGAGGCAGAACCTGCGGAAGAACTGGTAGAAAATGAGTTCCTGGATAAACAGGGTGAAGTTTTTTCCATGTAATAGAAATTATATTTTAACCTTTTGTGTTAATAAAATAAACAATCACCTAGAATGTAAAAATTATGACAAATCAAAAAACCGTGCCTTAGTGCCTTTGTGAGCAAATATGTTTCACATTTGTGCACAACAAGTATATTTTAATCATTATAAATTTCATTTAAAACAAATCCCAATTGCCCCTTCAGGGGGCTAGGGGGTACAAAACTAAAACCATGGCAAAATTAAATTTCGGTGGCGTTGAAGAAAATGTTGTTACACGTGATGAGTTTCCTTTGGCAAAAGCCCAGGAAGTATTGAAGAATGAAGTGGTAGCAGTAATTGGTTATGGCGTTCAGGGGCCCGGACAGGCGCTGAATCAAAAAGAAAATGGTATCAATGTAATAATTGGTCAGCGAAAAAATTCAAAGAGCTGGGATAAAGCTCTGAAGGATGGATTTGTTCCCGGTGAAACTCTTTTTGAAATTGAAGAAGCATTAGAACGCGGCACCATTATATGTTATCTATTAAGCGATGCTGCACAAATTGCCATGTGGCCAACAGTAAAAAAGCACCTCACTCCCGGAAAAGCTTTGTATTTCTCGCATGGCTTTGGCATTACTTATAATGACCAAACTGGCATTATACCTCCATCAGATGTAGATGTATTTCTGGTAGCTCCCAAAGGATCAGGTACATCACTACGCAGAATGTTTTTGCAGGGTCGTGGATTGAACAGTAGCTATGCAATTTTTCAGGATGCCACCGGACGGGCATTTGAAAGAGTAGTGGCTTTGGGTATTGCTATTGGTAGTGGTTACCTTTTTGAAACAAATTTCAAAAAAGAAGTATACAGCGATCTTACCGGAGAACGAGGCACTTTGATGGGCGCAATTCAGGGAATTTTTGCAGCACAATACGAGGTATTGCGTTCTAAAGGACATAGTCCTTCAGAAGCATTCAACGAAACAGTGGAAGAATTAACACAATCTCTCATGCCTTTGGTGGCTGAAAATGGCATGGACTGGATGTATGCCAATTGCTCAACTACGGCACAGCGTGGTGCTTTAGACTGGTGGAAGAAATTCCGTGATGCAACCTTACCCGTATTTACAGAATTATATGAAAGCGTAGCAACAGGAAAAGAAGCAGCTAGGTCCATAGAAAGTAACAGTAAGGCTGATTATCGCGAAAAACTGGAAGTTGAATTAAAAGAATTACACGATAGTGAAATATGGCAGGCAGGTAAAACTGTTAGAAGTCTGCGTCCTGAAAACCAGGCGCCGAAAGCTTAACCAAATATCCTAACGCGAAAGTTCCTGGTACTTTCGCGTTAGGTAAATATAAATGTATGCCACAGAACTCTCTTCTCGAACAGCCTGTTCTCGATTTTCAATCAGCCGCTAAACGGTTGAAAAAGATCGTGAAAAGAACACCGCTTACTTATAACTATAACTTATCCCGTAAATACCAGTGTGATGTATACCTGAAAAGAGAAGACTTACAGGTAGTAAGATCCTATAAGTTACGGGGAGCTTATAATATGATGAGTACTTTGACGGCAGAGCAATTAGAAAAAGGGGTGGTATGCGCAAGTGCAGGAAACCATGCGCAGGGTTTTGCCTATAGTTGTAAAAAACTAAATGTAAAAGGGGTGGTATTTATGCCCATCATTACACCTAATCAGAAAGTTAGTCAGACTAAAATGTTTGGTGATGGCTTTATTGAAGTAAGGTTAACCGGAGATACTTTTGATGATTGTGCTGTTGCAGCAAAAAAGTTTACGGAAGAAAATGGTATGACATTTATCCCTCCTTTTGATGACATCAAAATTATTGAAGGGCAGGCTACGGTTGGTGTAGAAATATTGGAAGACCGAACCGATATTGATTTTCTTTTCATACCTGTTGGTGGCGGTGGGTTAAGCGCAGGAGTGGGTGCTTACTTCAAAATATTTTCGCCCAAAACAAAAATCATTGGACTGGAACCAGAAGGTGCACCCTCCATGTTTGAAGCAATGAAAGCGGGCCATCCGGTAACGCTGGATAATATCGAAAGATTTGTAGATGGCGCATCGGTGAAAAGAGTAGGTGAGATCACTTTCAATATTTGCAATACTGTATTGGATGAAATGCACCTTGTGCCCGAAGGAAAAATTTGTACTACGATCCTGCAATTATATAATGAAGACGCCATTGTTGTAGAACCCGCCGGTGCCATGTCTATCACTGCACTGGATGACTATGCCGAAGTAATAAAAGGTAAAACAGTGGTTTGTATTGTAAGCGGGAGTAATAATGATATAGACAGGATGCAGGAGATAAAAGAGCGGTCCCTGCAATATGAAGGCCTAAAACATTATTTCCTGATCCGTTTCGCACAAAGACCAGGTGCGCTGAAAGAATTTGTAAACCATGTTTTGGGAGACGGCGATGATATCACTCGTTTTGAATACATGCAAAAACACAATAAGGAAACAGGTCCGGCATTGGTGGGCATTGAGTTAAAGTCGAAACAGGACTATCAGATATTGATAGAGAATATGTGCAGATACCATATTAATTATACCGAATTGAAGCAAAACGATAATTTGTTTGGGTATTTGGTGTAAATAGCAGAAATATCTATCTGCTTTGTAATATGGATTTCGAAATGGGATATTTGCCACAGACCTGTCTTCCGACAGGCAGGTTATACAGAAAGTCAATAAAATCAATCTAATTTTAGAAGAAGAAAATATATGCAGGTATTAAAATTTGGAGGTAGTTCGGTAGCCAATGCTACTAACATACATAAGGTGATTGCTATCGTTCAAAAAGCAATAGAGAAAGAGCCAATTGTGTTGGTGGTTTCGGCATTAGGTGGGGTAACGGATCAATTATTGCATATGGGTCATCTGGCATCTGTGTCTGATGAATTGTATAAAAATCATTTACGTGAATTAGAAACAAGACACCTCGATACAGTTCGCGAACTTTTACCTATTCAGCAACAAAGTGCCACTTTGAGTTTGGTAAAACAGCATTTTAATCAGCTGGAAGGAATTTGTGATGGTGTATTTCTTTTGAATGAATTGTCGCCCCGTACGAAAGACAAAATTGTAAGTTATGGGGAGTTGTTATCCTCTCAGATCATTTCTGCAGCCCTTCATGCTTTACAGTTAGATCAGCATTGGCTGGATTGTCGCAAACTTATTCTCACTAATAATCATTACGGGAATGCTTCTGTTGATTTTTTGGCAACAGATCATCTAATTCAAAAAGCCATTACAGAAAATAAGCATACAGTATATGTTGCACCCGGTTTTATTTCAGGTGATAAGGAAGGTAATACAACTACACTAGGCAGAGGCGGATCAGATTTTACCGCAGCGATATTTGCTGCAGCCCTGAATGTTTCTGTTTTAGAAATATGGACAGATGTAAGTGGTATGATGACGGCTGATCCCAGATTGGTGCAAAATGCTAAACCCATTCAGCGAATATCTTACCAGGAAGCGATGGAGTTGTCGCACTTTGGTGCTAAGATCATTTATCCGCCTACCATTCAACCTGTAATGAGCAAGAATATTCCGGTATGGATAAAAAACACATTTGCGCCTGATGAATATGGAACTTTGATAGAAAATGAATCTGCTGTTACGGATAGTTTTATTCGGGGTATATCCAGCATTAACAAATTAAGTCTGCTAAGTTTAGAAGGCAGTGGTATGGTGGGTATTCCGGGATTTTCTAAAAGATTGTTTGAATCCCT